>NZ_VOYM01000009.1:0-62515 GCF_013420285.1 Acinetobacter sp. YH01019 | reverse complement strand
CACCAAATCTGGCTCATCAATTTTCTGACATTAATTTCTCAAATAAACTTCGAGTAATTTCTACCATCAATCAATGAAAATAATTTCGACTGATCAACTAGTAAAAATCCACACAAGTTGTTCTTCACAATCTCTTAATGATCTTCTTGCTGATTCGTCACCAGCAAGCTAGGTCGGCTATATTACGCTTTATTTCTAAAGTGTCAACTAGTAATTCAAATTATTTTAGACTTTCTTTCTAAAACCCAACTCAATCAATCTTAACTAAGTCACTGTTTTATCAGAAGTTTTAATCTTCATCACCGCCGATGGATGTGCATTCTACAGCATTTCACACCCAACGCAACACCTTTTCCCATTTATTTTTTAAAATAGGCAACGTTTGTTTATTTATTCTGCAAAATAGGCTTTTTTTCTACTTTTTTAATGCTATTGGTGCTGTTTCTAGCTGTTGTTCTGTGTTTTTTGCTTCATTTTTCTTTTCTTGCCATTTGAGCGGCCTGCAATCAATGTATTCACAATAACCCGCTGTTCCCTCTTCTTCATAATCATTAATTTTAACTTGATAGTTAAAACTCCCCACATATCCTGCTGCTAAACCAAATTTAAAATCTCCGCGACTTTGTGCTTGAATCTGAATAGTGGTTTCTCCATCGCTAAATTGCCACTCAAACTCTCGGGGCAAATACATGTGTTGATGATTAGGCGTAGTCACTTTGGGATAAACACGATGCACTTTAAATAACACCTTTTCATCAAACATTACGGCTTTCACTGACGACACTTCACGCAGATAAATTCGCGACTGAATAATTTGATTAAAATTATTTCTCAACTGTGCCAATAATAGTTGGCGTTGATCTTTTAGATTAATAATTTGATAGGTAAAAAAACACAAAGGTAAATATGGGATATTAATCGCTCGAGCATATTCAAAAGCGCCTAATTGATTAATTTGAAAGCTTTGTTCTTTATAACGAATGCTACCGCGACATTCGCAAAGGAGTGACCAATGTTCAAATAGCCCTAATTTAAGTTTACTAAAATGTGAAAGAATGGGCTTAGTGGTAATCTGTAAATCTACTTCAAGCTCATCATCCTCGCGGTATAAATGAAATTCAGGAAAAGAGCCTGTCAGTGTTTCTCTATTTGCAAATTGAAAATATCCTTCTCGCATTTCACATTCATTTTCTAAAGAATAACTATGAAAGTGTCCAACCATTTGTGGGCTAATACTACTAATAACCGTTGCGGTATCAAGTGACGTAGTATGAATTGCGGATGCATTACGCATCATAGGAATATTAGGCTGTCCTAATATGGTGATGAAATTAAAATAATGTAGCGGTGCAGGTAGGTTTGGAATTACCAATCCTTGATGAATAATTTTAAACCAACCTTTAGGCGGGTGATATGCCAGATCAAATGGGAAACGAGCTTGATTGAGTTGTTTCGATTCATCGACTAGATTCATAAGCAACTGCATATCAAGCTCCTTTCTACATTGGACTAACTCATATTGTTGTATTCTTCTTGGCCATTAAAGTGGTAACAAATCCTGATAATGCATAGATAACAGAAAGTACCAAAATTCCTACAGGAATATTGTAAGTCACCGCCGCTAAAATAAATACGATCACAGGTAGCACTGCGAAAGGAACTCGACGACGATCCACTGTTTTAAATGAATAATATTTCACATTCGAAATCATCAACAAACCAATCGCGATGATTACTACAGCGTTAATTGCTTGAATACCACGCTCACGCAAATCAAATACTTCTGGAATATCAAGACCAACCCAAACCAATGAAATAATCATCACAGCAGCCAAGGGGCTTGCAACACCAATAAAATAACGTTTATCGACCACACCAATTTGTACGTTAAAACGCGCCAAACGGAAAGCTGCACATGCGGTATAAACAAAACATGCAGCCAGGCCGATACGACCTAAATCATTAAGGCTCCAGCTATACATCAAAATAGCCGGTGCAACACCAAAAGCCAGTAAGTCTGACAATGAGTCAAATTGCTCACCAAATGGACTTTGTGCACCAATTGCACGTGCGACGCGACCATCTAAACCATCAAATAGTGCCGCAATAAAAATGGCATAAATCGCTTGTTGGAATTCACCATTCATACTCGCAATAATGGAGTAAAAACCTGACAACAACGCAGCGGTTGTAATTAGGTTTGGCCACAGATAGATCCCACGACGCTTCACTTTCTGCCCTTCATGGGTATGTTCCTCTTCTTCAACTTCAAATGTAATGCCATCAAACGCATTTTCATCCTTCGAAGAAATGTCCCGTTCAGGTTTATTGGTATTTGTCATTCTTTGATCCTAACTGTGACCTATTTTCTTATTTAAATATAACTGTTATTCGCCAACTAACCAGCGTACAGCAGCATGACCACCATTTTCGTTCATACGAAGATGTGGGAATAACCATTGTAGCGCTTCATCAGCATCTTCTGAGAATTTCCAAGGTGGGTTAATCACCAGTAAACCACAACCATTCAAACCAACTGGAGTGTCATCAGGCCACACACAAATTTCGCATACCAACTGACGACGAATACCGGTTTTGTACATTTTCTTTTCAAAACGTTCAATCATCGCGCGATCTTTAATTGGATACCATACTGCAAAAACACCTGTCGGCCATTTTTTATAAGCAGCAACTAATAGCTCTACTAGCTGTGGAAAATCCTTACGTTCAATTTCGTAAGGTGGGTCAATCATAACTAAACCGCGCTTCTCTTTTGGTGGAATAACCCCTAAAAGCCCTTCATAAGCATCACGTTCATGCAGACCAGCACGTTTATCAAAAATATTGTGGCGCAACTGCTGAAATACATCACGCTGCATTTCAAATATTGTTGCTTTATCAATATCACGCATCCCTTCAAGCGCAAACCATGGTGAGCCTGGATATGCCCCTTTACCAAAGTTTTCACGCATCTTTTCAACAACTTTTAAGTATTGTTGAACACCTTCAGGCGCATTACGTTTAATTGAATCATCAAGTTTAACCAAACGATGAATACCATTTAAAAACTCACCAGACTTTTGCGCTTCAGAAGTCGACAAGTCATATTTACCTGCACCACCATGCGTATCTACATAGCGATAAGGTTTATCTTTATTATTGAGACGACTCAATAACTGAAGCAACAAAACGTGCTTCATGACGTCGGCAAAGTTGCCAGCATGGAAATGGTGACGGTAATTCATGTTTCATTAATTCCTGATATCAACGGATATTTTAGCATGAAAAATAGTTTCATTCCGATGCTATTCTTGCTCTAGAATACGTCACCTTTTTTCTGCTCTATTTAGGGGTTTT
The DNA here is from genome assembly GCF_013420285.1 of Acinetobacter sp. YH01019. NCBI lineage: Bacteria > Pseudomonadati > Pseudomonadota > Gammaproteobacteria > Moraxellales > Moraxellaceae > Acinetobacter > Acinetobacter sp. YH01019. The sequence goes on along the minus strand of NZ_VOYM01000009.1, from coordinate 59,158 downwards.
GTACATGGAAGCAGCCTATCTCCCAAAGTCTTGGCCGGTTGATCAAATTCTTGATGATTTAGATCAACACGGTTTTACAATTATTGATGATGCTTACACACTCACATATATACATGCACTTGTTGAAGAGTGTCTTTCCAACTTAAATCAGTTCCGTGATGCAGCCATTCAAAATGGCGTGGTCAGCAATATTCGCAGTGATCATATTTTATGGATCAATGAAAACTTAGAATACGCACAACAACATATTCAAGCTTTAAACGCCCTCGCACAAGAATTCAATCGGGCATTTTATTCGGGTATTCAAGATGTAGAAGCCCATTTTGCATGTTATAACGCCGGCGAGTACTACGCCCTGCACCGTGACAATCCACAAGGTAAAAATGGCCGTGTCATTTCTGCGGTTTATTATTTGCATGAAAATTGGCAAGCAAATTGGGGCGGCGAATTACGTCTACAAGATAAAAATGACAAATGGCACATTGTGCAGCCTAAACCCAACCGCATTGCGTTATTCCAAAGTGATTTACTACATGAGGTTCTCAAAGCCAAGCATCAGCGCTTATCGATTACAGCATGGCTACGTAATGACAATACGATGTGGTAAATTACTATTCCATCCTTTAAAAATTTTAAATTATCCTCATATATGAGGCATTCATAGATGAGGATTCTCCGATGCGTCAAAACACCAAGCAAATCATTCAGCGTATTGGCGAAACTGATCAATTGTTCTTACAAGCGAATACGCCAACATTAGCACTGGAACGTGCTGATCTTCGTCTACAATTAGTCGATATCAGTAAAAACCAACAGGAAAAAGTGCATTTCCTTCAGGAAGCGATTGTGCTGCTTGAACAAGGCCGTATGGAATTTGAAGAAATGCCGATGGCTTTGTATATTGATTTATCGCTGCATTTAGCAAAAGCCTATATGGTGTTCTTTGAAATTACTCAAGAGCAACGTTATGCCCTGATTACTCAGCAAATTATGAAGCCAATGTCCAAAGCTGAGCATGGCGGTATTTATTTCTATCTAGCATACGCTTCTGCCGTTAAAAATGAGCCCGCAATGACTCGACACTGGTTAAACAAATATTGCAAAACATCAGAATTTGAAATGGCGACCTTATTGGAACACCCATCATTCTTAAACTTTCATCAAGAAGATTGGTTTAATCAGTTATGCCAAAGTAAAATGCATTAAATAAAAAAAACACCTCCTATGAGGTGTTTTTTTATTCGAAGAAACGACTTAGACTGGCTGTAATTTATAAGCATCCATATGTAACTGCTGATTCAGTTCATCTACCCAAATTGCCCAGTCATCATCTTGAACCAAATGACTAATGAGAAAAGAGCGCTGAGACTTATTCCAAAATGGTGCATCGTGCAAAGATACATTGGCCGGCAATTGATGCGTACGTACATAAAGTTCGATCGCAGCCGCACTATTGGCTAACCCCAATTGAGAAAACAATAATTCTAAGGATGGTTTATTTTGATTGAGCATCTCGCCCTCCTTATCAACTAATCTGTCATTTATTATTTAATTAACTTATAAGATATTGATTAAAAAACCTAGCAAAACTGCTAGGTTTGTTGTTTCAAATTGTATTTAGATTTTGCATGACCCTGATAACTTATGTTCTGTATGCAATTGCTCATTTAACACATCGACCACAATGGCCCATTCATCATCTTTCTTCCAATGACTAATAATGAAATCTCGCTGTGACTTAGTCCAAAATGCCGCTTCGTGTAAAGGAATATCCATGGTCAACTGGTGGGTCTCAATGAATTGCTCAATACCCTGCTCGGATGAGTCCAACCCCAATTGATCAAAAAAAAGCTCCAAGGTCGGTTGTTGATCAAACATTATGTTCTCCTTCAGCCTATGCTTATTATTCTTTTAAGTTAGCGCGAAGCCTGACGAGTGTCAGTTACATCATCTACATGAGTTGTTATTTTTTGTTCAATTTTTAATAAAAAAAAGCACCCCAAAAGGAGTGCTTTTTCTAACTTAGTAAAATACTAAATTATTTAATCATGTCAGCAACTGCTGCACGTTCTTCTTCAAGCTCATTTAGAGTGAAGTTGATACGCTCACGGCTGAATTCATCGATTTCAAGACCTTGAACGATTTTGTATTCGCCATTTTCGCAAGTTACAGGGAAACCGAACATTACGCCTTCAGGGATACCGTAAGAACCATCAGAAGGAATACCCATAGTTACCCATTCGCCGTTTGTGCCAAGAGCCCAATCGCGCATATGGTCGATTGCAGCATTTGCAGCAGAAGCAGCAGAAGACAAACCACGTGCTTCGATAATCGCAGCACCACGTTTACCAACAGTTGGAAGGAACACATCTTTGTTCCAAGCAGCATCGTTGATTTTGTCTTTTAAGCTTTCGCCGTTTACAGTCGCGAAACGGTAGTCAGCATACATTGTTGGAGAGTGGTTACCCCAAACTGTCATAGTTTTGATGTCAGAAACTGCAACACCAGCTTTTTGAGCCAATTGAGTTAACGCACGGTTGTGGTCAAGACGAAGCATCGCTGTGAAGTTTTTCGCTGGAAGATCTGTAGCAGATTTCATTGCGATGTAAGCGTTAGTGTTTGCAGGGTTACCTACAACAAGAACTTTAACGTCACGGCTAGCAACTTCGTTAAGCGCTTTACCTTGACCGATGAAGATTTCACCGTTTACTTTAAGAAGGTCAGCACGTTCCATGCCTGGACCACGTGGACGTGAACCAACTAAAAGAGCGTAGTCAGCATCTTTGAATGCAACTTTAGGATCATCAGTACCGATCATGCCTTCTAAAAGAGGGAATGCGCAGTCGTCAAGTTCCATCATTACGCCTTTAAGCGCTTGTTGAGCTTTCTCAACTGGAATTTCTAATAATTGAAGGATAACTGGTTGGTCTTTACCCAACATTTCACCGCTTGCGATACGGAATAATAAGCTATAACCGATTTGACCAGCTGCGCCAGTAACGGCAACACGAACTGCTTGCTTCATGTAATTATCTCCAATTGAGGAAGGTCATAATGATTAAATAGCTGTTCTATCTAATCTTAATAATCATAAACGGCAAAGATTGTACTCCAATCTTTTGGCAGTTGCATGTAAAAGAGAATGCTTTTCAACAAAAGTATGATAGGAAATACAAATAAAATGCAGAAAAAAGCTTAAAACGAACCTTTAATTGTGAATGAAGCTGGACAATTTCCCACAACTGTGGTTGGGCAATGTTTGTACTGACCATTGTTTTTATAACAAATTTGAATTTCAGTCAGCATGCTACTGCCGTGGGTCTGCATACAATTAAACTCTATACTTTGTCCAGCCAAACCGCTATTCATACGTACCATCTTATTTCGTAAAACGCCGGCTTGCATGACACGTGTTTCCTGACTGGTTAATTCTTCAGGAACTTTCAGCTTGTCTGCATGGTTAATCACGGTACGGAAATACTGACTCGCATTCATTGGTACACAGCCCCCTATATTATGCCAAAGCGCAACACGCGCATTTTCATCGGGCATAATTCGTGCCACCACTTTGGCTTGCAATGGTGGCAGCTTAGGTGAACTATTGGTTGTACAATCTTTGCTATTAGTCTCTGGATACAGACCCGTAATATTTAAAGAATAGCCTTCCAAACATTTGCGCTTTTTATTTTTTAATGGGTCATAAGCACAAACTGCAGGGACCATTTGCACATCCATCACATATCCATTAACCACAGGTGCTGCCAAAGACACAGACATGCAAAGTCCCGCACCACTACCTAACAGTAGTGATGTCAGTACCCGAAATGCAGGTCTGTTTTCAAGTCTCGGCATCAATCAATTACCTGTGTTGATACGTGTTAAAAAACGATAAAATTAAAAAACTTATTGCGCACTACGCAACGGAATCATTTGCATACGCTTTTCAATTGACTGCGGTCCTTGTCCCAGCAGTAAACCGTAATGCGTTGCATTGGTCATCACATGTTTGACATAGTCGCGGGTTTCAGTCAGCGGAATCGATTCCGTATATTGATCCGCTGCAATCGCTTGGTATTCTGGCTGCCAGCGACGTGCACGATTCGGCCCTGCGTTATATCCCGCGGTTGCTAAAACTGGGCTATTGCTCAGCTGACGCTGAATCATTGATAAATAATAAGTACCATAACGAATATTGGTATTCATATCACTCAATGCGGCTGGGTTATAACTCTCTCCCATTTGTCGCGCGACCAGTTTTGCAGTATCTGGCATAATTTGCATCAAACCACCTGCTCCAACATGAGAGCGCGCACTCGTCACAAAGCGACTTTCTTGACGCATCAAACCGTAAGCCCATGCTGGATCAATACCAGCATTTCGACTATGACTCACCACATAGCTTTGATGTGGCATTGCATAACGTAAAGAATAATTGTGTTTATTGGTGGTTCGATCTGCCGCATAAATTGCACGATCATACCAACCAATATCAGTAGCACGTTTAGCTGCGGCAAGAATCATGCCATCATCATGCTTTAAATAGGCCTGACGGACAGCCCAGTTCCATTCACGGTTAATATAGCTGTCAGATGCATTAATATTGCGCAATGCAAAGGCACGATTAAAATGAATATCCTGACTCAATCGCTGCGCATCCTGTGCACTAGGCTGCACATTTGACGGAATATTGTTATAAGACTGACCAATTTTGTCACGTGCTAACAAATTATGGTAATCATCCCCCACTGCTAATTTTCGATAAATGTCTTGTGCCGTTCGTTTTGAAGAGGCATCGCCACGCTGCTCTGAAGCACGTGCCAACCAATATTGCCAACGATCTTCTTGCTTTTGTGTCACATTCATTGCATCAATGGCGCGAATCAAACTTTCCCATGCACCAAAACGAATGGCTTGACGTGCATAAATTTCAGCTTCTTCTGAGCTAAACGGCAAACCATAACTGGCATCTAAATAGTTCAGCACTTCACGGTTGAAATTGTTTTTCATCACCGTGGTTCCACCAATATAACCGACACTGCGATACAACGCTTTTTGTACGCTTTCAGGTGTGCCTTCCGCAGCACGCTTAACAGATGACATTGCACCATTTAAATCTGTATCCGCTAAGCGCCCCATCGCATAAATCAGATAAGCATGATCTTCTGCCGTCGCTTTGGGTGCTGCCCAAAGGTAATTTAATGGATTGGCTTGAATGGTATTGAGCTGGGCAAGACTAATATTCACACCAATGGTTTGTGCAGTTGCAATGGCCTGACCGGATTGCCCTGCACGCAATTGCCCCCACATGCGCTGATGACGATCATCTTTCGTCATTAATGGGCTCGACAACATCATGCGGCCTAAGCCTGTACATGAGTCGGGTTGCGAATTGGTGGTCAGCCAAACATCTTTAAATTCGGCGTAGACCAATGGATCGCCAGATTTGGCACGTACTTGAGCAATCGCACAGGTTTCCGCACGATCCGCATTTGAAACGTATTGCAAGACGGGCTGTGCAGTTGCGAAGTCTGCTTGTTTTACTTTTTCTTCAACATAATCGGCAGCAAGTTTTTCAGCCATTGCCGATTGCGGATAACGCTGCGCAAAACTTGTAATGGCGCTAGCAGGTTGCGAAGCCAAGTTATTATTCAAAATCCAATACTCTGGGTAGTAGCCCAAAACATCATTTTGCATTGAGTATTGATATTGCTGGAGCAAAGAGATGTTGCCTGAATTGGCCGCTCGTAAAGCATCATTAAATTGCTCATCCGCAGCATGTGCTGACAATGAAAGTCCGGATGCAGCCACAGTTAAAGCCAGCAATTTATAGTAATTTTTCTGTGTAAATTTCTGTTTTAACATCCACTTGCCTTCTTTCATGTCAATCTGTCCAATTACAGTACATCTAACCTTACTCGGAATTAGTTTAATAATTCTAAACTCAGCATTGTGTTCTGTTGTGTAACCTTATGATTACCCAATATTAATTTTCAAACATTTTTACTCCATAAATCAATATGAGCCAGTTGTTATTTTAAGCTGTAAGTTTGCCCTCAATTGCTGCTAAAATATCGGGCATTCTTAAAATCCTCTTTTTTGACCTCCGCAGCTGCACATTTCAACTCTTGATCTGTCTGTCAGCCACGTATGGTTTATTGATTTTCATAAAATTCCTTTAGGAGCCTACATGACGGTTCAAACCTTCATTCCCAATGGTGCCCAAGCTGCCTCAGAAAACACTGTAACCCAGCCACAGCACACCCCAGCCAACGATGGCTCAGTGAAAAAACTGTACATCGAAACGCAAGGGTGTCAGATGAATGAGTATGACAGTCAACGTATGGGCGACCTTTTAGGTGATTCACATGGTTATGTCCTAACCAATGATCCGAAAGAAGCCGATATTCTGCTCATGAATACCTGCTCGATTCGTGAAAAAGCACAAGAGAAAGTGTTCTCAGAATTGGGTCGCTGGCGCAAACTGAAAGAAAAGAATCCTGATCTTGTGATTGGTGTCGGTGGTTGTGTGGCATCTCAAGAAGGCGACAACATTCAAAAACGTGCGCCTTATGTCGATATGGTCTTTGGCCCACAAACTTTGCATCGTTTACCGCAAATGCTGGATCAACACACTGAACAAGTGGTTAAGCCGAAAAAAGAAAAAATTCAATTGGTGGATATTTCATTCCCTGACATTGAAAAATTCGACTTCTTACCAGAACCGCGTGTAGAAGGTTTTAAAGCCTTTGTCTCGATTATGGAAGGCTGCTCAAAATACTGTTCTTTCTGTGTGGTTCCTTACACACGTGGAGAAGAAGTATCACGTCCACTGGATGATGTATTGGCAGAAATCGCAACTTTGGCTGAAAAAGGTGTCCGTGAAATCAGTCTTTTAGGTCAAAATGTTAATGGTTACCGTGGTGAAACCTTCGAAGGTAATATTTGCACCTTTGCAGAGTTACTGCGTTTAGTGGCCGAAATTCCGGGCATTGGACGTATTCGTTACACGACATCACATCCACTAGAATTTAACGATGATTTGATTCAATGCTATCGTGATTTGCCACAAATGGTTTCTCACTTGCACTTACCTGTTCAAAGCGGTTCAAACGACGTACTTCAAGCCATGAAGCGTAACCACACCATTGATGTCTATATCGATAAAATTGCACGTTTGCGTCAAGTTCGTCCAGACATGCACTTATCTTCAGACTTCATTATTGGTTTCCCTGGCGAAACAGATGCACATTTTGAAGAAACTTATCAATTCATTAAAGATATGGACTTTGACCATTCTTATAGCTTCATTTATTCAAAACGTCCAGGTACACCTGCGTCTGAACTTGAAGACACGACCTCTGAAGATGTGAAAAAAGAACGTTTAGCGAAAGTTCAACAATGGATTAAACAATCAAGTATTGATAAGACCGACGCGATGTTAGGCACGATTCAACGTGTCTTGGTAGAGTCTGTTTCAGACAAAGATCCAAACTTATTGATTGGTACTGCGGACAATACTCGTTTGGTGAGCTTCATCGGTGATCCTGCATGGGTAGGTCGTTTTGCTGAAATCGAAATTACCGACATTAAAACTTTGAAGTTTGTTTATGGTGAACTCTTGAATCTTGAGCCTGACGTGGCGTAATGTAAGACTAATCGTCAGACCAATATAAAGGAATTCTCTTGACTGCAGCGATTCGACGTACTGTAACTTTTGCTGGTATTCCACTTGACCGTTTACAAAGCATGCTCGGTGCTTATAACGGTCATCTCAAACAAATTGAACAACGTTTAGAAGTCAAAATTTCCCATCGTGCAGATGCATTTTTTGTCGATGGGGAAATCGATGCGGTTGAGAGAGCCGAAAGCCTCCTTCACCGTTTATATGAAGAGTCCGAAACCAACCCACAAATCAGTGCAGATACACTGCATATGATGATTCAAGGCAGTCAAACCGATCGTGAAATTCAGGAAGATTTTTCTGAAAATGAACATTCAGGTTTAGACAATGTCTACTTGCAAACACGTAAAGGTCGGATTAACCCACGCGGTGCCAACCAAAAACGCTATGTGCAACGTATTTTACAAAGCGATATTTCCTTTGGTATTGGCCCTGCTGGTACAGGTAAAACTTACCTAGCTGTGGCCGCTGCTGTCGATATGCTAGAACGCAATGAAATTCAGCGAATTTTACTAGTTCGTCCTGCGGTCGAAGCGGGTGAAAAACTCGGTTTCTTACCTGGTGATTTAACCCAAAAAATTGACCCTTACTTGCGTCCCTTATATGACGCCTTGTATGAAATGTTGGGCTTTGAAAAAGTTGCAAAACTGATTGAACGCCAAGTGATTGAAGTTGCACCTTTGGCCTACATGCGTGGTCGTACTCTAAATCACTCTTTTGTAATTTTAGATGAAGCACAAAACACTACCCCTGAACAAATGAAAATGTTCTTAACCCGTTTAGGTTTTGGTTCTCGTGCGGTCATTACTGGTGACGTTACACAGGTCGATTTACCACGTGGTCAGCAATCAGGCTTGGCACATGCGCTACGTGTGATTGATAAAATTAAAGAAATTCACATTACTCGCTTCCACTCCCGAGATGTAGTACGTCATCAATTGGTTCAAAAAATTGTTGAAGCCTACGAAGGATGGGATAGCGAACAACAACGCCTAACGGCAGAACAACGTGCTGAACGTAAAGCACGTCAAGAAGCCTTAGTTGCGGACAATGATGCTAAAGCTGATGAGCAGCATCAGGACTAAACCATTTAAGGATTCATTTTGAAACTTAATCTCTCCTTGCAGCAAAATTTTCAATCACCTGAGTTGGTGGTGAAACGTGCGCATATCAAAAAAGTGGTGGAAACTGCTTTACGTCATATTGAAACTCAAAGTGATTGTGAAATTGGCATCGCATGTGTCGATAATGACGAAAGCCACAAATTAAATTTGGAATATCGTGGTAAAGACAAACCGACCAATGTGTTGTCTTTCCCGAGTGATCTTCCAGATGAAATGGCTGCGATTTTGGATTCATTTCCAATTGGCGATTTAGTCATTTGTATACCTGTGGTACTTCGTGAGGCCAGTGAACAAAATAAAGCAGCCCTTACCCATTTCACTCATATGCTGGTACACGGTACGTTGCACCTCATGGGCTATGACCATGAAACATCTGACGAAGATGCGGAAGAAATGGAAGCTTTGGAAATCGAAATTTTGGCCAAACTCGGTTTTGACAATCCATATCTAGAACGAGATTAAGCCCTCAAATAAAAAAAGCGAGCTACGGCTCGCTTTTTTTATGCCTTTATTCCATCATTCTTTCACACAAAAATAAAATGCCACCACTATGACCTATGTCGTAATTTTCAAAGCTCGAATTAAGCATCTCGATTCAAAGTATTTTCAAACAGCGCAGCGCATGCGTGATCGAGCATTATCCACATTCAACTGCCAAAAATTTGAAGCGTTGACTGAAGGTGAAAACGAAATTGCATTGTCTTATTGGAAGGATTTAGCGGATATTCACGCATGGCACAATGATGCAGAACATCAAGTTGCACAAGCCCTCGGCAAAAAAAGCTGGTATCAATTTTTTAGTGTCGAAGTCTGTGAGGTCATTCGACACTATCAATCGACCTGTTAACTAACGTACTTCAAACTCGGCTTCCGCAGGGTCAAAACGCCACGTCCGTACAATACGTAATTCAGAAATATCTTTCATTTTGGCATCAAACTGGCCAAATGGTGCCGCTTTACGTACCGAAGTTTTCGCTGCGTCATCAAGCAGAGTCGAACCTGAGCTTTCAATTAAACGAATCGCGCGAATACCACCATTGGTATTCAATATCACCATCAGACGTACTTCACCTGATAATTGCTGTTGTTTAGCAGCTTCAGGATAGTAGCGATTGCCATAAAACTCGACTTTTTGACGGAATTTTTCCATATAGGCAGCTGATACATCTTGCTTGGCTTGAATCCCATCAATGGTTTTAATTTTTTGCTGACGGCTAAAGTTTTGTTGGCGTTGTAAATATTGCGCTTCAATACTTGCCACCATAGCCGCTTTCGCTTGGAACTGGCTATTGAGTTCTTCAACAGCTTTTTTACGACTATTTTCTTCGGCTTGCTTTTGCCAACTTAAAGTGGTCATTAAAACTTTTTCTTCAAAGCTTAATTGTTTCTTTTGCTGTAATTGCTCAAGTGCTTCATTTTTTTGCTCGCCCGCTTTCTGTTCAATCATGGGTGCTGGCATATCACTCGACATACGATGTGATTCACGAAAAGTACCTGAACCTTGTTGATCAGCTTGTGCCAAAAAGTCAGCATGTTCTACTTCATCGGTGGCAGGACGCAAAGAAACGGCTATTTCTTTGGTATTGTATTCACCTTCTTGCGGCATGGTAAATTGCATTGTCAAAAATGCCAGATGTAACAAAGCCGCCAGTAAAACCGCAGTCGTAAAAACTGGATCTTTCCACCACTCTTTGACCAACGGCATAAACGTTATTTTTTTCAGCATCACATTAAACCGACAATTTGCCGCATTCCCCAAACTGCATAAAACAGTATAAAATAAACCTCGTTTTCATTTTTTTATGAAAATGAGAAATCCATCAACACATCGATAACGCACAATTAAAATCATGAAAATGGTGCAATTTATTTTGCTAAACTGCAAGATCAAAACCTTGTGTTTTTATAGAAATCGACAAGATACACCCAGTCAAAAATCATAATTTGCCAGGATGCGCCTCTTATGCAAACGCTAATTTCCAATATCTCTAAACGTATACGACAAGTGTACCAAAAAGCAGAAGGGTTTATTGAAGATGAGCGTGAATTCCCGATGTCTCAAGTGTTCCTAAATGCGACCTTTGAACGCTTTGTGACTGATAATGTGAAGATGCTCAAAGACTTGCATGCTGATCTGCACGATGACTGGCTTCGACTATATGCCACACTGGATTATAACGGCCTGGTCATTACACTCTCTGTCGATTTAAAACTGGTACAGATGGAACTCAACAAACAAACCCAACTGATTGTATTTGAACAAATTAGTGATACACAAGTGATTGAAGCGAAGTATCCAAATGTTCTGTATAAGGTGGGCGTGCGCATGGCCTTATGGTTCTATCAAAAAGTACTCAACCAAGATCCATTGGGTATGATTTTGGAAAAGCTGAACGTCATCAAAGTTAAAGATGATTTACTGTATTTAGACCTGAATCGCTGGCTCGGTAAAAGCCGCTCGATTATCGACACACTAGGCAAAGTCCATGTCAATCATGCTGTTTTACGTGAGGCTGAATTGGTGGTCATCGGTAACGTTAATCTAACAGCGCTGTTTACTAAAATGGCACAACAGCGGATTGAAGATTGGGATGATTCAAATTTAAAAGTCGATGAAGTCACGCCTATAAAGCAAAAGGAAAGCTAGACTTATCCTGTACTTAGACATCTTGAACCTATAAAAACGCTACACAATATATACATTAGGCACGGATTTGTGACGTGATTCTCCACAATCCAGCCGCATAATAAACATATCAAGTGGTTTAGCCCACCGCACTTCTATTGAATAGGAAAACCATACTTATGGCACATTCAGTTTTGAAAAATTTAGGTCTTGTTGCTGGGGTATCGACTACACTGCTTTTGACTGGTTTCTCAAGTCAGTCATTTGCCATGAGTCCATTCCAAGCAAGCTACCAGTTTAATTACAACGGTAAAAATATGGGTTCAGCAACACGTACCCTGAAACAATCTGGGAATAATTGGACCTATGTATTTGCTGCCAAAGCAGGCGCAATTGCCTCTGCAACTGAAACCAGTCGTTTTAGTTTGAATGGCACACAAATTAATTCAAATAGCTTTAGCCGTACCAGTAAAATTTTGGTGCACAACAACACCATGAACATCAATTTCAATGCTGGTGCAAAAACCATTAACACCAAAAAAGATGACAAAGCACGTTCATTTACTTGGAAGTCTGGTGTGCTAGATGAACTGAATGCCGAATTGCAAATCCGTGAAGATCTGAAAAAAGGCGGTTTGAAATCGAATTACTATATTGCTGATGCCAAAGAAGTTGAAGGCCGTAAATTCGTCAAACAAGGTACTGAAAAAGTCACAACTGCATACGGCAGTTTCGATACAGTTAAAGTCGTTATGAAACATGATAAACCGGGTCGTCAAACCACCTTCTGGTTGGCTCCAAAACTTGACTACTTACCTGTGAAAGTATCGCATCAAGACAACAAAACCTCATATGGTCTGCTTTTGACAGGCTATAAAGGTGCAACAAATTAATTGATTTGATCAATTTCGCTTGCATTTTTCTCGGTGCTTTTTAAAATACGCTTTTGCTTTAAAAAGCACCTGCCCCTCGAGGATTCTCCCGTGCACGCTCTGGAACAGAAAATCTTAGCTGAAGGTATCGTTCTCTCTGAAGAAGTTCTGAAAGTCGATTCTTTCTTGAACCACCAAATTGACCCTGTAATGATGCAGCAAATTGGTCAAGAATTTGCCCGTTTATTTAAAGATGCTGGCATTACCAAAATCATCACCATTGAAGCTTCAGGTATTGCACCTGCAGTTATGGCGGGTCTTGAACTTGGTGTTCCTGTGATTTTTGCACGTAAATATCAGTCTTTAACATTAAAAGACGATCTATATCGCTCTAAAGTATTCTCTTTCACGAAACAAACTGAAAGTACGATTGCAATTTCTAAGAAACACATCAACGCTGCTGATAAAGTTTTAGTCATTGATGACTTCTTAGCTAATGGTCAAGCAGCATTAGGTTTAGCTGACCTTATTCATCAAGCAGAAGCTGAAGTACTCGGTATTGGTATTGTGATTGAAAAATCATTCCAACCAGGCCGCGATATTTTGCTTGAAAAAGGCTACCGCGTAGAATCATTAGCACGCGTTAAATCACTCGCAAATGGCACTGTCGAATTTGTTCGTAACTGATTTATTTCAGCACGATAATAAAATGAGAACACTTCGGTGTTCTTTTTTTTGCTTTAAATCTGCCATAACCGTGACAGAACCAGCATTTTCTTGGCACTTTGTTACAAGCTGACTAAACATCTCTTAGAAAAAATCGATAAAATTCAGTGAAAATGTAGTGATTGATCATATTCGTCAAGGTTTTGACCCTGAAATTGATTTAAGCTGCAAGATAAATTCAGCCACATTATTTATTAAGGCTACAGGATGTTATGAATACAGAAAATCAATTGATGGAACACGCTGTAAAATGCTCAAAATGCGGTTCAACAGATGTTGAAAAACGTAACCACGAACAAAACTTACAAAAAATTGGTGGGGTCTTACTCAGCGGTGCAGGAACAGCAGCCGGCACAGTGGGTGGTGCTGCGTCTGGAGCATCTATTGGTGCAGCCATTGGTGGTGTTACAGCTGGCCCACTTGGCGTGATTATGGGCGGGACAATTGGTACATTTGTTGGGGCGATTAGCGTTGGCATCACAGGCGGCTTTTTAGGCCATCGCTTTGGTAAAAAAGCAGGTGTGATTGTAGATCAAAATATTTTTTTAGATTATCAATGCAAGGCCTGCAAACAACGCTTTGAAGTTGAATCTCAACCTGAAGATGCAGCAAAAACTGAAGATCAAGACTAATTTTGATTGCTGCTAAATTAAAAAAGAGCGTTTCTACGCTCTTTTTTATTTCATCATCCTGCAATTAATTTTTTAACTACTTCACCCAGTCGTTTACCCTGATCTTCACATAAGGCACGTTCATCTTGACTTAATGTTTGATCATGGCGTGCCCCACTAACATGACTCGCACCATAGGGTGTACCGCCAGTTTTAGTATTCGACAACGCAGGATGTGCATTGCTCAAACCCATAATCATCATGCCATGATGAAATAAAGGCGGCAGCATGGTCAGTAAAGTGCTTTCTTGCCCACCATGCATTGAACCTGAACTGGTAAATACGCATGCCGGCTTACCATGCAATGCCCCGTTCAGCCAAAGCGCGGTAGTTTGATCTAAAAAATATTTCATTTCTGATGCCATATTACCAAAGCGTGTTGGTGAACCGAGTGCTAGACCAGAGCAATTTGCTAGATCATCTAATGTGCAATAAATATCGCCTTCAGCAGGAATACTTGGTTCAGCTTCTTTTACCACAGACGAAAGATTCGGAACAGTGCGAATCTTCACAGCCATACCTGTCGCTTCAATACCATTGGCAATCAAATGCGCCATTTCCCGTGTAGAACCATATTTGCTGTAATACAACACCAGTACATATGCTTGCATGATTTTTATTAATTCGATTAAAAAAGAAAACTATACGGTATTTTTCCTATTTTTTGGTTAAGCTAAACCATGAAAATTGCATAAACATGAATAAAATAACTCGAGACCGATACGCATGATCGAAGCATTTTTAAAAAAACTTCCCTTTTATGACAAGAAATGGTTTCAATTTATTTTATTTGTCATTCGCCGCTTTGAGGCTGATCGTTGTCGTGAACAGGCTGGCTCTTTAACGTATACCACCCTGTTTGCTGTGGTACCGATGTTGACGGTTTTCTTGGTTATTATCTCTTCCATCAATGCCCTCGAACCCGCACGTCAACAGTTACAACAACTGATTTATAGTAATTTCCTACCAAAAACCACCATCGCTTTTGATAAAGCCCTCAATGCCTTTACTGATAAATCCAGCAATTTAACCGTCATTGGTGTGCTTTTTTTATTCGTCACTACAGTGATGATGCTAACCAGTATCGAAACCGTGTTTAACCGTATTTGGAGAGTGCGTGAAACGCGTGGCGGCATCATTGGTTTCATGCGCTATTGGACTATTATTTCCTTAGGACCGATTTTACTCGGCAGTGCCTTTGTGGTGTCATCAACTTTGGCATCCATGAATGTGCTGAGTAATAATTTTGCTGGTTATGAACTCGATGGTGCTTTTTTACTGTGGGTTATCTCCTTTTCATTAACCATTTTAGGTTTCTTTATTTTGTACTGGACCATTCCCAATCGAAGTGTGCCGATTAAAGCAGCTTTGATTGCCGGTGTATTTAGTGCGGTGGTTTTTGAACTTTTGAAAAATTTGTTTGGCTTTGTCATGTCAAACTTCACCAGTTATCAAATTGTCTATGGTGCTTTCGCTGCCGTCCCCATTTTCCTACTTTGGATATTTTTGTCTTGGAATATTGTACTGATTGGTGTGGAAATCAGTTATGCCCTCACCGCCTTTAATTCAGGCAAGGACCAAAAGCGCCATCCCGTGATTATGCTGATGGACTTACTCGAACTGTTTTATAAAAAACAAAAAATTGGTGAAAGTGTTTCTGAGAAAGAAGCTCTTGAAGTTTTAGGTCGCGATGAAATTGGACGACTGCCAACCTACATGGCTTTATTTGAAAAGCAAAGTTTGATTAAGCGCACAGATGACGATCGCTATGTATTGGTACGTAATTTATCGCAAGTGGATTTTTGGAGTTTCTATAGTCATTTACCCTATCCACTTCCAGACCGCCAAGACCTTAGTAATGTCTGTCCAGACGATGAATGGATGCAAAAAATTGGTCCGCAGCTCATTGAGTCTGACGACTATCTTGCAGCAAAACTCTCCATTCCTTTGTCTAAAATATTTGAAGAAAAATAACGCCACATCAACTAAAAAGGAGAGCAATGCTCTCCTTTCAATAGATTAATGTGTAAATACTCTACTAACCCGCAGATTTCGTATGCGGAATAAATTTAGCCAGCCAACGGTGCAAGGTCACGGTCATCACACCTAACATCACCAAGGCTGTGCCAAGTATAAAATTTAGTTCAATTGTTTCGTTTAAAAATACAATACCAAACACCATACCAAAAATAGGCGTTAAAAAAGAAAATACACCTAAACCATTGGCACGGTATTTACTGAGTAGCCAAAACCATAGCATCAAACTAAAAAACGAAATAATAAACACATGGAAAAGCATGCTACTGATCGAGATAGCCGTCCAATGTAAAGTGGTTTGACCTGTAAGCCAAGCCACAGGCAAGAGGAATACAAAGCCACCCACCAACTGATAAAATAATGTCTGAGTCGGTGGTGCATCAGCCAATTTACTTAAACGTAGCGATATGGTTGTTAATGCCCACATTACACCCGCAAGCAATGCCATGACATCGCCTATTAAGGCTTGAGCGTTATAACCAGCATTACCCTCTCGCCCTATAAAGGACAGCACAATACCTGAAAAATGCTAGGAAAATACCGCCCCATTGAATTGGACTTAACTTTTCATCGGGTAATTTCCAATGTAAACCCAAGGCAACAAAAATTGGTGCGGTATATAGTAAAACCACTGTATGTGATGCTGAAGTGAAACGAAGTGACTCAGCCACTAAAATAAATTCTGCGGAGAATAAAAATGCCAACCAAATTCCAGGCATTAAATATTCACGCGTATATAAATGTGTGCCAGCTTTTAAGCGAATTAATGGAAAGACCAGCAACGCAGCAAGACCTGAACGAATGGCAATTTGCATGATGGGTGCAATATCAGCAGCAGCTAACTTAAGTACCACCTGCTGCGCACCTAAAATCATGCACAAAATAATCATCAGACCTGATGCTTGCGCATCAAGTGCTTTACGCTGTCCCACAAGATTCACTCGATAATATGATAGATGACACTATAAAGCTGTCTGAAATAAAATATATACTTCAATACAGACAAAATATCTTCTTATTCAGGCAAATTTAATCATGCGTCATAAAGCTCATTTAGAAACAGCATCATTGAAGCAGCTGCCAACCAATGACCTCATTCAAGCCCCGCTTTGGATGAGCTTTCGTAACGACCCTGCTTTGTCTGTCTATCCTGTCCATGGGCATGCGTGGGGAGAATTTGTTTATGCCTTTAATGGTGTGATGGAGGTCAATATTGACCACGTCGATTACATTACACCTCCACCGTATGGCATTTGGTTACCACCAAATTTAGAACATAGCGGTTTAAACCGTACCGCTGTTTCGCATGGTACGTTATATATTCATGAATCTTTATGTCACCAGCTTCCCAAGCAAGCAGGAATCTTACTCAGCTCGCCATTAGTCACGGCATTATTTACCCATCTTAGAGTTCTACATGACAATCCTGAGCTAGATGAAAATTCGGTTGAATATCAGCGCTTATTACATGTCTTGCTCGACCAACTTCATCAAGCCAATTTAGTCAGTAGTTATTTACCGCACTCCGAGCATCCTGCGCTAAAACAAATTTTAGACTTTCTCCATCAACATCCTGCCGATCAAAGCACGTTAGATGAATTGGCCCAACGCATTAACATGACAGAGCGTACCCTTGCACGCTACTGCCAAAAAGAATTAGGCATGTCTCTACATGAATGGCGTCAACGACTTAAAGTGACCAAAGCCATGACAATGCTGAATTCTGGCCAAAAAGTCGAAAGTATCGCGCTCGAACTGGGTTATGCCAATGCATCCGCCTTCATTAATATGTTCAAAAAATGGATGCTGTGTACTCCTGATCAATTTCGTAAGTCAGGACTCAGTGGATAATTTTTGCAAATTCAAATTAGTTTACGCAATTGTCTTTTCAATGCATTTATTTATGCTGTACTTATCTTATAAAAAAGGCTGCACCAAGCAGCCTTTTATTTAACTCACCGATAAAGATTACTTCACAAAGGTTTTCCACACGTAGTCTTGATCTTTACCTTTAAGCGTCATGCTTAATTGATCACCTGCATTTAATGCAGCAACACCTGCTGGTGTACCCGTCATGACCACATCACCCGCTTCTAAGCTAAATACTTGGCTAATATCTGCAAGCAATGTACCCACATCAAAAATAAGCAATGCGGTATCCCCTTTTTGGCGCAGCTCATTGTTAATTTCAAAGGTGTAATGTACATCTTTCCAATCAGTTACCACATCTGCTACATCAACCCAGTCCGCAAGCATACACGAACCATCAAAGGCTTTTGCACGCTCCCAAGGATGACCTTTTTTCTTCAAATCATCTTGTAAGTCGCGTAAGGTTAAATCCAAGCCTAATGTCACTGCACCTACCGCTTCTAATGCTTTTGCAGGATCAGTTTCAGCCTTCAAAGGGCGGTCAATACGTAAACTTAATTCACATTCATAATGACAGTTGCCCCATTCTACGTTCCAAGCAATGCCATCCTCTAAAGAAATGAGCGCACTCGGTGGCTTAATAAACAATACCGGATGATCTGGAATAGCATTGCCTAACTCTTTGGCATGATCGGCATAACTACGACCCACACAAATAATTTTAGATGGACGTGATGACATGGGCTTCCCTCCGATGAAATGTTTAAATTTATTTTTTAAAAGTATTCACAAAGATACTTTGATCTGCCGGATTAGCAAAAGCACTTTTAGGCACAATGATGACCGTCTTGCTTTTTAATTCGATCATATAGGTGTGTTTACCTTCAGCAAAAGTTGCAACTTCAGCATAATTGAAGACATTTTTACGACCGTTGGCATGAATCTCCGCATAGTCTTGAAATAAATCAATACCTTGCTCACTTTTGCCTAATTGATATTTTACAAACTGACGTTTAAACATCATCGGTAAAAACCAATAGCGCATTAACCCTTGTAATAACAAGAAAAATGCACCAAGCCCCACATAGTAAGCACCAACACCATTTACACCAAGGTAAATACCCCAAATGATAATCCCGACACTAATCGCAGGCGTTAAAAAGCGAGTAAATTGCTTTTTGCCAAAGGTTGCCAATGCAAAACCATCCTGTGATTCTTCAAGATTTAAAAAATAGCGCAGTGATAATGCTGGTTGAGTCTCAGACATAAGCGTAAATACATGAAAAGTTAATTTGGGCTAAATACTACACCACATTTCTATTGATCTTCATGCTTTTTAAGCTTTGGATGTAACACTTCACTACTTTCAAACACGCAAAAAATGTTTTAAAACATCTGCAATAAAAAATACGCAGATACAGGAAGTATTGCAGATGAAAAAAATAATAATGTCTGTGCTGCTATGTACGTGCTGGATGAGCACGACAAGTTGGGCACGCATGATTCACTGGCAAGCTGATGTACCAAGCAGCCTTGATTTGTTTCAGGGTCAAGCCCATGCTTTAGCTGATCTGGCCGCAGATCGTATCGTCATTTTTGCCCATCCAACCCAACACATTCGCTTACCCACCATGGGCACTCGTCAAAGTAAAATTGGGCAATACCAAAGCGCTGCGGTGGTCGTTCCAACTAACAGTAAAAATGTCGCGCGACTGCTGTCGAATTACAGCAATTATGCTGGCTTATTTCCCACGCTCAAATCCGCTGAAGTCGTTGAGCAACACGGTAATCTCAGCCAAGTACGCTATAAAATTCATATCCCAACCCCGATTCCGGTACTGAATTTTAAAGAATCAGTATTGATGCAGCACCAACTTCAGGGCAACAGTTTGACCAGTTTAATTTTAGAAGCACCTGTTCCCTTTGGTGCAGGGAAAATTGAATGGTTTGAACTGGATAAAAATCACACCTTAATTACCATTACCCAGTGGGGCGATCTCGATCAGCCAAAAGGATTTTTATTCAGTAAAATTTTAAAGGCTTTACCAGATGCCAAATTGGGAATACCCGCAGGAACCAATGGCTTCCTTCTTGAATCCTTACAGCGTCGCTTCAAAGCATTTAGCAGTGAAACACTTGCCGCTGGTCAACTCCCAAAGCTGCAACTTAATCGTAACCAACTTGAAAAAATCAGTCAGCTGAGTCAGCGCTCTCAAGCACCAGTGTCATTTATCCTACCTGCTCAGCGTGTTCCTTACGGGCAAAATTATGAACTTATGCGCTTTAGTAGCAGTTATCAATATTACTTGCAAAATCCATCTAAACTACAGCACTGGATAGCCGCACCTGCATTTCAAAAACTTTTTCCAAGACAAGTCAAAGAAATGCAGATCACCAAACTTAATGCAAAGACCATTGATGCAGACTATAAAATTTCAGTTGGTCTTGGGGTAATTAATATCCCCTTCGATTTTAAAATGCGTTTTGATTATCCAGATTTGTTGCAAAACCAATATACCGCGACAGGGGGGGATCTACAGTTTGTCCGAGGTTCAATGCAAATTCATCCACAACAGCAAGGTTCTTTATTACAACTGACCAGCGCCATGAAAATTGATGATAAAGCACCGTTTTTACTACGTGCAATGCGCAGTCTGCCTTATCACGATATGCTTCCAGCTTTGGGTGGAAATACGGTTTTTGCATTGAAAGTTAAAGAAAAACTCAGCTGATTAAATCAACTGAATGATGTGAAATTATATAATCGGTTTTAGCTATATTTCAGACACAAAAAAACCGCAACATGTGCGGTTTTTTCTAACTTGATCAAGTTGGTGCGCTCAGAGAGATTCGAACTCCCGACCCCTTAGTTCGTAGCCAAGTGCTCTATCCAGCTGAGCTATGAGCGCGACGTCTTGATGTGGCTCATTATACGTGATTATTATTATTTGTTAAGTGCTATTTTAATAAAATTGATACAACTGCCTAGATATTAAACATTAATAGCTTTGAAGTATTAAAAATTAAGCAAATGTAGTCGAGCTATGCTTATTTTATATGACAACGTTCCTACCCTTTTGAATGATTACACAGAAAAATAATAAGACCATCAAAAAACACTGGTCTTTAAAATCCAGCATCACAGATCCAACTTAAACACTCAACACCTAACATTCAATCATTAAATAACAAAACCAAAGCAGCGAATTTAATCACTGCTGCAAAAAATCAGGCATTGATTTTATTGGGGTAAATTTTTATGTACTATTTTCTATGTGGTACTTTTCTATTTGGTGCTGTAAATTTTGTTCATCATATTGACCGATCATTTACCAACCTAAAACCAATACGCATTGGCTATGCACTCATTGCACTTGATGGCTTTCGCTCTATCCACTGACTTGCACAGACAATCATGGCATTGTTAAATATTTGATGTAACTCAAATTTCAGGCACAAAAAAACCGCAACATGTGCGGTAATTTGTTCAAGTTGGTGCGCTCAGAGAGATTCGAACTCCCGACCCCTTAGTTCGTAGCCAAGTGCTCTATCCAGCTGAGCTATGAGCGCTAAACTTGTGTGCCTTTAACGGCTTACGTTACTTTAAACTTACTTATTGGTGCGCTCAGAGAGATTCGAACTCCCGACCCCTTAGTTCGTAGCCAAGTGCTCTATCCAGCTGAGCTATGAGCGCGACATAAGTAAATCGTGGCGGTGAGAGAGGGATTCGAACCCTCGATACAGTTGCCCGTATGCATCCTTAGCAGGGATGTGGTTTCAGCCACTCACCCATCTCACCGTAACGTGCGGCCATAATACAAAGATCGAGGGGGGACTGCAAGCTCCGTCTTTATATTTTTTTCATTTTTTTGTTCAATTAGATACTTTTTAAACGATTTGAATAAATCCTTCTGATAAAAGTCGATATTCCGTCCATCTCTACGGCTTTTCATGCTTAAACATCGTAAAATATGTTTTGAAAACACTTTATTGCAATCAATTACGTGCAGTATCGCGCAGCATGTCTTATGCTAATCCTAATCTTCTAATTTGAAGTCAAATACATTATGAAAAACTGGGTCGACCCCGAAGCGAAAGCTGAAGCCGAACGTTATGAAAATCCAATTCCGAGTCGTACTTTAATTCAAGAGACGATTGAACAACTGAATACTCCCCTATCTCATGCTGATTTTGTGGAGCACTTTGCAATTGCTGATCAAAAAAGTATTGATGCATTAAGTCATCGTCTGATTGCGATGGTTCGTGATGGTCAGTTGATGAAAGATGGATTTAAGTTCCAGCTTGCAGCTGAGCAACCGACTCATGAAGCAACGGTTTATATCAATTCTAAAGGTATGGGAACTGCAAGTGTCAGCGGTTCTGACGACTTATTATTACCAGAGCGTGAGCTACGCCAAGTATTTAATGGCGACCGTGTTAAAGTACGTCAAACTTCAGTTGACCGTAAAGGTAAAGCGTGGGGCTTTATTACTGAAGTATTGCAACATCGTGTTAAACAAATTATTGGTAAAGTGTCGGAATATGAGGGTGAATATTTTATTCAACCTGCCAATCCAAATGCACACCAACCGATTACCCTCGAAAAAGAATTAATTGAACATGCCAAAGTAAAATTAGGCGATTCAGTACGTGTCGAAATTGACGACTATCCAACCAAAGAAGAATTTGCGACAGGCCACATTATTCAGTCTATGGCGGACAAAGCAGATACTGAAATCATCATTCCACAAACCATTTTGGAATATGGTCTGCCTTACGAATTCCCTGATGAAGTTCAAAAAGAAGCCGATAGCTTTAAAGAACCATCAGAACAAGATCGTCAAGGTCGTGTCGATTTACGTGATTTAGCTTTAGTCACCATTGATGGTGAAGATGCCCGTGACTTTGATGATGCCGTTTATGCTGAAAAACGTCCGGGTGGCGGTTATCGTGTGGTTGTTGCGATTGCCGATGTGAGTCACTATGTTCGTCTAGGTAAACCATTGGATGATGAAGCACAGGAACGTGGTACTTCGGTGTACTTCCCTCACTTCGTTTTACCGATGTTACCAGAAGCACTTTCCAACGGTTTATGTTCGCTGAATCCAAACCTGGACCGCTTATGTATGGTTTGTGATTTGAATTTATCACGTGCCGGTCGTGTGACGAAATTTGAATTCTATCCGGGTGTGATGCATTCCAAAGCACGTCTGACCTATACCCAAGTTGCGGAATACTTCGATGGCAACAGTCAAGCCATTCCAGAAGACCGTGATGTACGTAAATCAGTCAATACTTTATTCCAACTCTATCAAGTCCTCAAAGGCTTACGTGCTGAACGTCATGCCATGGAATTTGAAACCGTTGAAACGTATATGACCTTTGATGAGCTGGGTGGTATTAAAGAAATCCTACCGCGTACACGTAATGATGCACATAAGCTAATTGAAGAGTGCATGTTACTGGCAAACGTTGCCGCAGCTGAATATGCATTGAAAAATGAAATTCCGATGCTTTACCGTGTACATGAGCCACCAGAGTTTTCACGTATTCAAAAGGTTCGTGACTTTGTTAAATTGCTGGGCTTACCGTTCCCTGAACAACCAACGCAAGCAGATTATCAAGCCGTAATTGAAGCAACCAAAGACCGTATTGATGCCCCGAGCATTCATGCCGTTTTATTACGCTCCATGATGCAGGCATATTATGGTGCCAATAATTCAGGACACTTTGGTTTAGCATATGAGGCTTATACTCACTTCACATCACCAATTCGTCGTTATCCTGACTTATTACTTCATCGTGCGATTAAAGCACAATTGAAGAAAAAACCATATCCTATTTCAGGTGCTGCTTTAGATGATGCGGGTGAGCATTTCTCTGCGACTGAACGCCGTGCTGATGAAGCCTCTCGCTCTGTGACTACATGGTTAAAATGCCATTATATGCAGCAGCATTTGGGTGAAGAGTTTGTTGGTACCATCAGTGCAACAGCTGAATTTGGCCTATTCGTGACCCTCAAAGATTTGTACGTCGATGGCATGATTCATGTTAGCCAATTGGGTGATGACTTCTTTGTTTATGACCAAGCCAGTCAAAGTCTTGTCGGTCAAGCACGTGGTCAAGCCTTTAGTTTAGGAGATGAAGTCAAAATTAAAGTTGCGGGGGTAAATCTCGAAGAACGTAAAATTGATTTTGAGTTAATTCAGCAACTGAGCCACGGTGGTCGCGCTATTCGTGCACGTGCGCCCCGCGTTGCCAAAGCTACAGCGAAAGAAGAAGTTTTTGGTGAGCGTAAAACTACGGCCAGCGAAGATGGAGAACAGCCCATACGACGCAAAAAAAGCAAATCGAAGCCCAGTTCTTTCAGCAAAAAACCTGCTAAAAAATCTGCAGCAAAGTCTGAAACAAAGGCTAAAGATAAAGTGAAGAAAAAATCTAAACCGAAAAAGAAAAAATCCAATGCAAAATCATCTGCGGATTAAGGTTTAGAAATAAAGAGCGCTTCGGCGCTCTTTTTTTATCTTTATAAAATCCCCATATTCCAAAATAGCTAGAAAAAACCAATTAAAAAGGACTGAGCCTTGATTTCCTTAGCTTGAAGCCTTACTTCTATAGTTAACACAAGAGATTAATGTAGACATCAACATGACTTTAGAAAAGGCAACATTACCTGTTCCACAATTTGACCAAATCACATTGGAACAGCTGAAAGAAAAAATTCAAAGCGCCATTCAACAAGGTCAGCAATTTCTCAATGAATTAACAGAAGTCCCTGATTCGATTCAGCAACAACTGAATACCTTAGAACAAGTTGATCGCCTAGAAAATAATATGAGCGAAGCTTGGGGCGTGTTGTCACACTTAAATGCCGTGATGAACAATGCTGAAACCCGTGAACTTTATCAGTCCTTATTACCAGGCCTAAGTGAGTACTACACTCAACTAGGTCAACACACTGCTTTATATCAAACCTATCAACATGCGCATGATAATGGTTTATTTGATACCTTCCCTGCAGCACAGCAAAGTGCGATTAAATTAGCACTCCGTGATTTCAAACTTTCAGGTGTGGCTTTAGAAGGCGAAGCCAAAAAACGTTATGCTGAGATTTCAGCACGTTTGTCACAGCTATCATCAGACTTCTCCAACCATGTTTTGGATGCAACCCAAGCCTACTTTAAGCCTTTAACAGAAGCTCAGTTAAAAGGTTTACCTCAAGGCAGCATTGAATTACTCAAACAGTATGGTCAGCAACGCGAATTAGGCCAAGCTGTCGCAACATTAGATTTTCCTTCGTACATTGCAATTATGACCTATGCGGAAGATCGTGACGTCCGCGAAGCATTGTATAAAGCATATACCACTCGTGCGTCTGATCAATCTGAGCAAACTCAATTTGATAACACACAAGTAATGGAAGAAATTCTGCAACTACGTCAGGAAATGGCGACGTTATTAGGTTTTAATAACTACGCCGAACTTTCATTGGCCAGCAAAATGGCGCCCAATGTCGAAACAGTCGATCAGTTCCTCATTGAACTAGCAGAACACGCACGAGCACCAGCGGAAAAAGAAATCGCTGAACTCAAAGCCACCGCTGCACAAGACGGCATAACAGAGCTACAACCCTGGGATGCAACCTATTATTCTGAAAAGCTCAAGGTCCAACAATTCAACCTGTCTCAAGAAGACCTCAAACCCTACTTCCCTGCACCCAAAATCATTCAAGGTTTGTTCAGCATCGTCAACCGTCTATACGGCATTGAAATTATTCAACGTGAAGCGCCAGTATGGCATACGGATGCTCATTACTTTGAACTTGAAGATCAAGGCCAAGTGATTGGTGGTTTCTACTTTGACCTGTATGCGCGAAGTGGCAAACGTGGCGGTGCGTGGATGAGTGGTTTCCGTTCTCGTATGCAAACTGAGAAAGGCTTACAAAAGCCAATTTGCTATATGGTGTGTAACTTTACCCCACCTGTAGGTGACCAACCTGCACTATTAACCCATGATGAAGTCACCACTCTATTCCACGAGTTTGGACATGGTTTACATCACATGCTGACTGAAGTGGATAATATTGCTGTGGCAGGCACACATGGCGTGGCATGGGATGCGGTGGAATTACCTAGTCAGTTCATGGAGTTTTGGACGTGGGATCAAGAAAGTTTAGATCTACTCAGCGAACATATCGAATCAAAACAAACATTACCTGCTAAGTTACTTAAAGCTCTACAAGATGCTCGTTTCTTCCAATCAGGTATGCAAACCTTACGTCAAATTGAATTTGCCATGTTCGACTTAAACATCCATAAAGCAAACCCTGCTTTAGATGCATCTGGTATCCAATCGACCTTAGACGAAATTCGTCAAAAATATGCTGTTGTACCAACTGTTAGTTACAACCGTTTCCAACATGGCTTCAGTCATATTTTCGCAGGCGGCTATGCAGCTGGTTATTATTCATACAAATGGGCAGAAGTTTTGGCCAGTGATGCCTTCGATCGCTTCGAAAAAGAAGGAATTTTTAACACTGCGACTGGCAAGTCGTTTAGACAATTTATTCTAGCAGTTGGCGGAAAAGATACAGCACTTGATGCATTTATCAATTTCCGCGGACGCGAGCCAAAAATAGATGCTTTGCTTCGTCATCAAGGTTGGACTAACGCATCTAAAAACGCTTAAACTAACGACCTTAGTTAGATTCAAGGTAAGTATGATGACCATTAAACGACGTTTCATTGCAGGCGCTAAATGTCCAAAATGCCAGGCGATGGATCGGGTTGTCATGCTCACCTCTGGTGAAGACGAGTGGATTGAATGCATTGATTGTGGTTACAGTGAAAATCGACCGACTCATGTCGATCAACCTGAACAACCCGCCGTGCCAGACGATATCGGTGTGATCCAATTTAAGCCACGTCAGCCTAAATAAAAATTAAGGTCAAACAATGACAGAAGATCAAAGACATAATCCAAAATTGTTAGTGGGAATCATTGGGGGCTTAACCATTCTGATTGCAGTATTTTTTGCATATCAATGGTTCAGCAACAATACTGAACAAAATAATGTTCATGAAGAAGAGATGGTTACTAAGCCTGCAAAACCGGCTGTGGCTACGCCAATTGAATCTATGTCAGAAGCCTCAGCACCATTAGCTGAAACTGAAATGGTTAAACTGGTAGAAGAAAATATCACTGAACTTCCTGTTCCAGAGAATGCGTCCTTGGCGAAAGAAGAAATTGCCAAACTGGATGACATTCAATCTCAGTTAAATGATCAAGAAACAACATTAAAGCAACAACATAATGATGCTGATGAGTTAATCAAACTCAAAGAAGAACAAATCAAATTACTTGAAGCGCAGTTAGCTCAACAAGCTAAATAATGCAGCAGTATAATTCGCACTATATGGGCTAGAATACCAACAGATATTCTGGCCTTATTTTTATGTCTTACATCTCCAGTACACCCAACATTCCCAAAGCCATTGGGTTACTCATGCTTTCTGCATTGCTGTTTTCTTTAATGGGTGTTTGTATTCGTTATGCGTCACATACCGTGGACAATGCCA
The DNA here is from genome assembly GCF_013420285.1 of Acinetobacter sp. YH01019. Lineage (NCBI taxonomy): Bacteria > Pseudomonadati > Pseudomonadota > Gammaproteobacteria > Moraxellales > Moraxellaceae > Acinetobacter > Acinetobacter sp. YH01019. Next base: position 31,974 of record NZ_VOYM01000009.1, on the reverse strand, counting down.
GCATTGTTTTCTTTCGTAATGTGGTCGGATTATTTATTTTTCTGCCTTTTATTCTAGGTAAAGGTACAGTATTTTTTAAAACTGAAAAACTCTGGATGCATACTTGGCGCTCTGTCGTCGGCTTGATTGCCATGTATGGATTTTTCTACGCCATTGCAAATCTAAAACTATCAAATGCCATGGTCTTTACCTATTCCTCTCCCATCTTCATTCCATTGATTGCTTGGCTATTTTTAAAAGAAAAAATGACAGCATCTATGCTGTTGGCCGCCATCGTTGGCTTATTTGGCGTGCTATTCGTCGCCAAACCAGATGCAGGAATGTTTAACCAATTGTCTTTGATCGGCCTTACTGCCAGCTTCCTTGCTGCGATGGCGTTTGTCACTGTACGAGCCCTCACTGCAACCGAGCCACCCGAACGTATCGTCTTTTATTTTTGCTTTTTCGGTACACTCATTTCAATGATTCCCATGTTTTGGCTGTGGCGACCATATACTTTAAAGGAACTGGCCTTTTTAATCGGTGCCGGTCTACTTGCCAATATCAGCCAAATTGTGATGTCCAATGCCTACAAATTAGCACCTGCAGGTCAAATTGGCCCTGTGAATTATGTCGCCATCATTTTTGCAGGTATTTGGGGATATTTGATGTGGCAAGAAGTTCCTGATCTATATAGCTTAGTCGGTTTTGCTTTTATCTTAATAGCGATTATTTTGTGTAGTCCCATTTTACAAAGCAAACTAAAAAAATCCGAGTAACAAACGCTACAAACTAAATAAAAAAGCACCCGAAGGTGCTTTTTTAAGTTTTAATGGGTTTAAGCCAAATTTTTATTTATACCAATCAAATAATTTGAAAATGTAAGGTGCGTACGTCACGATCAGTAGCGATGGGAACAATACCAAAATCGGTAAAATCCAACGCTCATAACGGTAGTAGAAATTGGTGTATTTCTCTTTTGCTTCCGCATCTGCTGCACGCACTTCTTCGTCCCCGACCGACAATCGTGTCAGCAAGTGATTCAATGCAACAGGTGGAGATACATAGCCCAACTCGAATGCAACCAATACAATCATCCAGAAATGAATCGGATGGATACCATTTTCATAAGCCACAGGTGCAATCGTTGCCGCCACTAGAATCACCGCACCAAATGGGTCTGTCGTCATTCCAATAATTGCCAGTAGAAGTGCAATGAATGCCAATGAAATGTAGATATTACCTAAATGTGTCGGTAACAATTCCACAATTTCAGTACGCTCGATTAAACCACCAACACTTGCTGAGAGTGCCATCAAAATAATCAAAGCACCAATATGTCCAACCGTTTCAGAAGACGCATACCAAATTGAACTGCGGAACCCACGACGGTTGACCCCATGCCCACCATGTTCACGCATAAATTCAGATTTTTGTTCATGCTGCAAACTAAGCTGTGCATGCGCATCGACAGTCTGAGATGTAAAACGATCTGAGAACCAGCGATCAAACATGATGTATACAATTAAAATGATAGGCAACACAACTGGTGCTGTGAACTCGTCCATTTGGGTGTCTAGACCGTATTTATAGAAAGCAATCACAATCAGTGTCAGTACAATGTAAGGGATTACTGGAACGAATGCTTTTAACATACCCGGAACAGCAACTTTTGGCGACGCAACACGGAAGCGCGTTTCAGCCAAGAACAGTGAAATACCGAGGAATAAAAATGCCGTTAGCCAGAAGACATAAATACCATGATCAAATAATTCATCCGAGGTTACATGACGACTATCTAACATCGAAATTAAGATAATCAATAGACATGGACGAATCACTACACCCAATGAACCTGACATCGCTGAAACAGCTAGAGCAAACTGACGACGTGAACCTGCATTCCACACTTCTTTATAAATGATCGCACCTGCTGCAACAACGAAGATCCCCGATGCACCGGTATAGGCGGTAGGAATTGCGGCAGCGATTAGAATCAACCATGTCAATGTTTCAGGCGCTAGATTCCATGGACGTAAAATTCCAAGGAACAAATCCATCACACGGGTTTGTGTCAGCAACATCCCCGCCCAGATAAACAGTGCAAGGTTTAAGAAAATGCCTGAGAACTCAACCAACTGTCCGAGGTAAATCCCTTGCCCCATTGGATAATCCATGAAGAAGGTAAAGGCAATACCTGTGATAATGGCCATAAAGGCATATAAAGGTACACTCAATAATGCCAAACCAATATTTCCGGCCCCTGGCTCTTTTGCTGCAGGTGGCTTGAAAAATTGATAAATACTAATCAGTGTGACAATTCCAAAGAGTGCTAACCACAACCAATATACTGCCAAGGTTTCATTGGTCGATTTCACCCCAGAGTTCAACACAGAATTGAATTGGCTATACACAGAGAATGTCAGTAAGCCGTTACCAATCGCCATGAACAATGCATAAACTTTATAATCCAAGCGAGTGGTCGGTGCACGAAGTCCGATATGATGGAATTTGACTGAAGCAGTAATCGCTGAAACCAAAACCATCAACAGTAAAATCAGGACACGGTTTTCAGAACCAAATTTAAAAATACCAAAGAACGTCGTTTCAATCGTACGGTAAGTACGAATACTTGGATGTTCATCTAAGTAATTTTTAGCTTTGTCATAAAATTGGAATTTTTCTTCACATTGCTGTACGCCCGCCATGACAGAAGCACGTACATCTGCTTCAGTCGCTGTCCCAAAAATATCAGCAAACTCATCAGCAGCATTGGCTTTCATTTGTGTTTGTACCAACGCATCTACGTTGGGGTGGCGGTCACAATCTGGCTTTGTGGGTTCCGCACGTAAGAATGAATATTGCATGCCAATGCTTTCATTGCCGTACAAACGCTCACCAGTACGTAAAAGCTGACCATGAATCATCTCCCCTGTACCAATAATCAATGTAAGCAGAAGCAAGATCAACACGACTAGAGTCGAAATCCATTCTGTCCAGACATAACGTAACAGCCCGACGATGCCGGATCTGTTGTGTTCATCATTTTGCATGAGTCTTCCTATTTTTTATTTTGGATGACTGCATCAACAGTTCATCCCTGTCCTTTTTGGCTCGAGTATTTCCTTCCTCTTGCCACACTGTTTTATTATTGCCTTTCAATGTGCATGAATTTGATCAGAATAAAATGACAATATGTATTTTCTTTTCTGTTTTTTTGTCAACTCTGTCGCTATTCAATCATTATTTATCAAATAAATAGCTACCGACGATATAACCTATCGCAAGGATAACACCACCAATCACACCCAATAAATGCGCTTCCACCAATACTGGACTGCCAATTAACTCTGCGGTTCCAGTATTCCCAATGGTATTTTCCCACACCAATTTTGCCAAGATTAGAAACAACACAAATGCGGCGAAATTACGCTCGCGTTTATACATGAGGTGCACACATGCAACTGCAACATAAGCACCATGTAGCACGCCAGATAATCCAGCATAGGCTTCAATATCAGGTAAAAAGAAATAAAAGCTGAGACTAATCAGCGGCGATAAAATGAGTAAAATCGCAATGAAATGCCATACTGCGGCACGCGGAAAAATGAAGGGTAAGCAAATAAATGCCAACATATTAAGGAAAAAATGAATCCAGCCTACATGCACCCAATGCGCAGTCCACAAACGCCAAAAGTCGTGAAATAAGGTATCTTGCCAATAAATGAAATGGTCTTTAAATACCTGTAAACATGCGCAAAGAGAAACGAAAATTGCTAAAAAAACAATTTTCTGTACCAAAAATTGTGTTTTCATTTTCATTTCTCCTGCTACTTAGAGGTGGAGTTCAGAAAGTGAATGCTTATTCAGAGGATTCACTCGTAGTTGCTGTGCTTGCTCCATCTGCATCGCCACCAAATAAATCATCCAACTCTGAACTGTCTGAAGATTCATCCCAGAATGATTCCATACCATCATCTCCAGTACGTACACCTGTGTGCTCGGTCCAGTAGCGATCAGATATCCCTTTCACCATACTTTCAGCCATACTATCAATCAGTTTAAATTGTGGATTGACAGGCTTTTCATCTGAACGTGCTTTTGCAAAGGTACGTAATGCATCACGAATTTTGGCATCATCACCACTGGCTTGTGCTGCAACAGCATAGAGTGCATGTGATAAACGCACGCCTTTTTGCTCACCAATCTGAGTCGATTGTTTTAAGGTTTGATATGGATCAGGTTTGCCATCACCCGCACCTGGTAATAAGGTCCAAATGACCGCACGTGTCGCATTTGGTGCACCCCAGAATTTTTCATTGTTTAGGCAAACCATGCCACGCTCAACGATCGCAGCAATATCTTTCGGCACGTTTACTGCGCCACCAGAATTAATATCGTTGGTCATTGACTGCAAACCGCTCAACATACCGAGCATGTAAACGGTTTGATCAATATCGCTGTTCATTTTTGGGCAACCTTCGCCCAATTCTTTCTTATATTTTTTTTCGTAACGATCTTGGAAAAGCTTATAGCCTGTGTATTGACGCTGTGCAGCGAGTGCAGCCCAACGCTTTTGTTCAACACGGGCATCTTGTGCTTCAGCCACTTGGTTTGACTTCGATGCACGTAGATAACGCAACTCAGCTTCTAATGCTTTTTGTTCGGCACAAATCCCTGCTGCGGAATACATTAAAACTGCAACACGCGTTGGATCTGCCCCCATATCTTTGGTCGCCATAATGGCTGGGGTTAATGATGTTCCGCTATTACACACCATTTCAGCATCTTCCATCGCTAGAATCGGCGGAACAATATGCTTTTCGGTAAATCCAAGTGCAACGTTGGCACCCGTTTTCACAACCTGTGAACAACCCGCTAATAATGTACTTGTTATTGCTATAACTGCCACACCCTGGCATATTTTTTGGACGCTCGACATTTTCCTGTCCTCTATAATTGTGTTTATGTCCATCTCGACAAACATATCAGAAGCAAAAAGTGAATTAAAGAGTATTTGCTCTAATTTGAGTGACACACTCTGCCATGTTTCAAAATCGAAGCAATTGACTGTTTTTTTAGAAATACCAAATTTTGGGCAAAAAAAAGTAGCATAGCGACGGTTCGGCACATGCTACTTATTAACTGTGAAAGCGTTGTATCGCTTATTTTTGGGTTAACTGTTCCTTCAGCACTGTTCCTAGTCGTCCAACAACAATCGCCAACACAATTGCTATCACCAGAAACATCCAAGTAGGCATCATCATGATGTTTTCCTCAATACGCTGTGGGTAAAGCTAATATAGCTGTAGAAATATTCGGCAGGCGTTTAAATTGTCTGACAATCTAAATATTTTACCAATTGTTTGTCATTTTGTTAGACAAAACAATTGGTAAATAGAATTAAGAATTTGTTTTTTAATGTTTTTTATTTTCAATTATTTTGAAGCGTGTCTAACAATCAGAGCATTTTTGCCAATACTTTGAGTGATTTCCACTGTTTGAATGGGAGCTGATCTCGCCAAATAATGATGGGTTTGGCACGTGCATGTAAGAAATACACAACGATATAGGCTTGGTGATCTAGAATATGACTGATTTGCACACGCTGCACTGGACGGTTAATTAACTGCAAATTCCAGTCGCTACCATCCAAGTATTCCAAAGATGTAATTTTTAAAGTCTTACGGAAAAAAAGCACATACACAACCAAGCCGAGCATAAAACAAATCGCCCAAAGTACGACAGGTAAAAGCTGGTATAGAAGTGTCATTAAAACTGCGAAAATAAAAAACTGAAACGCATGTGACAAAAAACTGCGTTTCAGTTTGAAGTGCCGATTATCCATGTACGTAATGTTTTAGCTTATGAATAAAAGTTTTTAATTCTGGACGTGGAGGTTCACTCACTTCCATAAACCAATCCAATAGATCTGGATCTTCTGCAGCAACCAATTCAGCAAACATTTCTTTTTCAGCTGGATCTGCTTGCAAATAGTAGCCTTTTACATAGGGATCAAAATAAACATCTATCTCTTTTAAGCCACGACGCGCACGGTAAATCACCTTGCGTTCTTCTAAGCTGATTTCATCAGTCATAGTATTCCCCAATCTTAGAACTTGCTTAGTTTACCTTATCCTCTTCAATTTGGTTGTACGTTTTCATTAAATTGACCAAATCCTTCAGCAAATTTAAGCCTTTTGAATATTCTGCACATTGCAGCGCAGTGGTCATTCTTATACTTTGAAACAAAGAAAGAAAAACACAGGAAAATAATCATGCAATCCGGAGCGATTCGCCCAATCAATAATATGCTGCCACGTCAATTATTTAACGCTGAGCATGAAGCTTTCCGTGAAACGGTACGTAAGTTTTACGAGAAAGAAGTGGTTCCCAATATAGAAAAATACGAGTCTCAACAGCATGTGGATCGTGATTTATGGAATAAGGCAGGTGCCATGGGCTTGCTCTGCCCCACAATGCCAGAAGCTTATGGTGGTTATGGAGTTGATCGCCTTTACAGCATGATCTTAATTGAAGAACAAGCGTATGCCATGGACTCATCCACTGGTTTTTCCTTGCATTCAGATATTGTAGCTAACTACATCAACAACTTCGGCAATGAAGAACAAAAATTACATTGGTTACCTAAAATGGTTTCAGGTGAAGTCGTGACTGCCATTGCCATGACCGAACCCGGTACAGGCTCTGACCTCCAAGCAGTCAGAACCACAGCCGTCAGTGATGGAGATGATTTCATTATTAATGGTTCAAAAATTTTCATCACCAATGGTTACTTATGTGACATGGCAATCGTCGTATGTAAAACGGGCAGCAGTGAAAAAGGGTCAGCAAATTTATCCCTAATTATGGTTGAAGCTGATCGTGCTGGGTTTAGTAAAGGCAAGCCATTAAATAAAATAGGAATGAAAGGACAAGATACCTGTGAGTTATTTTTCGATAACCTGCGTGTGCCCAAAACAAATTTACTCGGCATGGAAGGCATGGGCTTTATGATGTTGATGAAGGAACTGGCTTGGGAACGGATGTTAGTTGCGATTATCTGCCAAGCAGGTGCTGAAGCAGCCTTTGCGCATACTGTCCAATACACTAAAGAACGTAAAGCTTTTGGCAAAACTGTATCCAGCTTCCAAAATACACGCTTTAAATTGGCTGAACTGCGTACTGAAATTGACTTCTGTCGTGCTTATTTAGATCGCTGTATGGAATTGCAACTAACTGAAAGTTTAGGTATTGATGCCGCAGCAGCTGCAAAATATAAAATTTCCGAAATGTTCTCCAAAGTAGTTGATGAATGCCTACAGTTACACGGCGGCTACGGCTATATGTTGGAATATCCAATTGCACGAGCTTATATAGATAACCGTGCGAATCGCATATATGCAGGAACCAATGAAATTATGAAAGAATTAATATCACGCTCCTTATAATTTTTATTTTGTTGATCAAAGTCCATCCTATGATGGGCTTTTTTTATTTATGGCAACGCCTGTATAAATTCATCAATTAAAGCAATAACCAGATCAGGCTGCTCTTTATGTGGCAGATGATGCAAACCTTCTAAAATATGTAACTCAGCATTTGCCTCAATTCCCTCAAAAAGCTGCTGTGCTTGTGCAGTCGTACCATATTCATCCAACTTACCATGTATGATCAGGGCTGGGCACATCACCTGAGCCAACACCTGACTTAAATTCCAATTGGCAAAAGTTGGAGATAACCATGTTTCCGTCCATGCATCTAGCACCCATTGAGCTTTATTGGGATGATATTTTTCCAAACGCTCCAATTGCCCTGCTTGTTGAAACATTTTTTTAGCAGTTCGAATGCCAGACAATGTCAATTCTTCAACTTCATATTGCGCGGCAATAGTGATTAAGCCTACACACTGCTTTGGGTACTGTGCAGCAATTGCTGCAGCCATACCACCTCCGACACTATGACCTAAGACCAAAAACTGACTGAACTGAAAATAATCCAACAATGCTTTAAAAGTCGTGGTCGCCTCAGTAAATACAAAATCATTTGATAAATTTTGTTCACAAACATCAGATAGACCAAAGCCCAAGCGATCATAAGCAATGACTTGGCGGCCAGTTTGTACGGCCAATTGTTTTGGAAAATCACGCCAGAGAGCGACACTGCCTAAAGAGTCATGTAAAAGAATGATTGGACAAGCATTTGATCCACCCAATTTATGCCAAGATTGAGCAAAGATCCGATGTTTACCAATATTAAAAAGATGCGTTTGCGTGTTGGTATCCATATTGAGCACAAATACTTTATTTATTATTCATCTCATCATGTACAGACAAATCGATTAGCTCAAGCTTTAGAACCTTAAGGTCATAAAAAAGGAGCATTACAGCTCCTTTTTTCAATCCATGTGTCTCATTAAGAGACTAAACGCGGCTTAACATTTGATGAACTGCTTTTTTTTTCAAACTTTAATACACCATCATCAAAAGAAGCTTGTTTAAGCTCTTTACGATCAGCTAAATAATTATTGCTTACTTTCCAAGGTGCGTGTTTGCCTTGTTTAGGCATAACATCTGCAGCACGTGCAATGTAACCTGAGCTTAAGCTCCCCATAACAGTATCTTCCATCAGCTCTGTAGCATCACCCTGAGGAAGCACCTGATCATAGCCATTTTTGTCCATATGATTAATAAGCTTGCAGATATATTCAGATGCAATATCCACTTTAAGCGTCCATGATGCATTGATGTAACCAATAATCATTGCCATATTTGGAACATCACTCACCATCACACCACGGTAAAGCATATGTTGTGAAGTATTCAAGGGTTGACCATCAATTGTCGCTTTGATACCACCCAAAATCTGGATATTCAAACCCGTTGCAGACACAATAATATCCGCATCTAAGTGTTTACCAGACTTCAACTGAATACCAGTTTCAGTGAACTTTTCAATTTGATCCGTTTCAACAGAAGCACGGCCTTCGCGTAAGATTTTAAATAAATCGCCATCAGGAACCACACATAAACGCTGATCCCAAGGATTATAATCCGGGGTAAAGTGTTTCATATCCACTTTACCTTTCAACTGCATTTCAATCGACTTTAATAAGAACTTACGCAACAGCTTCGGTTGCTTTTGTGCAACTGCATACACAGCACGCTGCACACCTATATTGCGTGCACGTGTGAGTTTGTAAGCAACATCTTCTGGTAAAACTTTACGCATCTTATCGTAAATCATATCTACAGATGGAATGGATGCAATATAGGTTGGTGAGCGTTGTAACATTGTCACATGCCCTGCTCCACCTTTTGCCATCGCAGGTACAAGGGTAATTGCTGTAGCACCACTACCAATAATCACCACTTTTTTGCCTGCGTAATTAAAATTTTCTGGCCAGTGCTGTGGGTGAATGAAAGTCCCCTTAAAATCGGATTGGTTCGGAAATTCTGGCTGGAAACCTTGATCATAGTTGTAATAACCCGTACAACCAAAGACAAAATTTGCTACCCAAGTTTGTTGCTTTTGTTTGTCATCTTCAATCACTACGGACCATTTGTGGCTTTGTGAGTCGTAATTAGCACTTATCACGCGATGTTGAAAATGAATTTTTTGCTTTAACTTAAATTCATCAATAACTTCAGCTAAATAACCCTTAATTGATGAACCATCAGCGAGTACGCTGGCTTTTTGCCATGGCTTAAAATTAAAGCCAAAAGTAGACATATCTGAATCTGAACGAATGCCCGGATATTTAAATAAATCCCAAGTGCCGCCAAAGCTTTCGCGACGTTCAATAATTTCAAATGAGCGTTGAGGACTATGTTTAGAAAGATGGGCTGCTAGACCGATTCCAGAGATCCCAGCACCGACAATAAGAATATCAACTTGTTTTTCCATGTTGTTCTTTTAACCTGTTTTAGATTTATATTTATTAAAACACATTTTTGACAATGCACAATGTCAAGTTTATAAAAAACCGCTAAAAAATTTATCTTTTCAGGACAAATTAAAATATTGTCTAACAATCAATTTCACCAGACATAAAAAAAGGCCGGTTAAACAACCGACCTTTTCCGAACAACGTGCGCTGTTCTACACGAAATTAGTTAACTTCGCGATCTACTAGCTCAACGTAAGCCATCGGTGCAGCATCACCTGCACGGAAGCCCGCTTTAAGAACACGTAGATAACCGCCGTTACGTTCTTTGTAACGAGGGCCAAGAACGGTAAATAATTTACCTACAGTTGCTGCTGAACGAGTACGAGCAAACGCTAAACGACGGTTTGCTACAGAATCGACTTTAGCTAAAGTGATTAAAGGCTCAGCAACACGACGTAATTCTTTTGCTTTAGGAACAGTAGTTTTAATTAACTCGTGTTCGAACAAAGAATTAGCCATGTTTTGGAACATCGCTTTACGATGACTGCTTGTACGGCCTAATTTCACACCACTATTACGATGACGCATGGTGATAGTCCTACTTAATTAACGACTACGATAAGCAAAGCGATCGTCCATGCGGAGACTAGCTGGTGGCCAGTTCTCTAAACGCATGCCCAATTGCAAGCCTTTCGATGCCAGAACATCTTTGATTTCAGTAAGCGATTTTTTACCTAAGTTAGGAGTTTTTAACAACTCAACTTCAGTACGCTGTACTAAATCACCGATGTAGTAAATATTTTCTGCTTTCAAACAGTTAGCAGAACGAACAGTAAGCTCTAGATCATCTACTGGACGAAGCAAAATCGGATCAACTTCTTCACGAGGTTCTTGAGCAACTGGTGCTTGATCTTTCTGAAGGTCAACGAAAATCGCAATTTGTTGCTGCAAAATTGTTGCAGCTTTGCGGATCGCTTCTTCAGGATCTACAGTACCATTTGTTTCAAGATCAATGATCAATTTATCAAGGTCAGTACGTTGTTCTACACGAGCATTTTCTACTGTGTAAGAAACACGTTTAATTGGGCTATAAGACGCATCTAATTGTAAACGACCCACTGGGCGAGTTTCGCCTTCAGGGAAGCGTGAATCAGAAGTCTCATAACCACGACCTTGAGCAACTTTCAGGCGCATTTTTAATGAGCCTGAAGCACTTAATGTGCCGATCAAGTGTTCAGGGTTAACCACTTCAACATTGTGCGGTAAACGAAGATCAGCGGCTGTTACGTCGCCTGCACCTTGTTTTTCCAATGTCAGATAAGCTTCATTTTGATCGAACAGCTTAATAGACAATCCTTTTAGGTTCAGCAAGAGCTCGACGATGTCCTGCTGCAAGCCTTCCAAAGTACTGTACTCGTGCTCGACACCTTCAATCTCAACTTCAACCACGGCTGCGCCAGGTAAAGAAGACAAAAGGATACGACGTAAAGCATTACCAAGAGTATGACCAAAGCCACGCTCTAATGGTTCTAGAATAACTTTTGCCGAGGTCCCGCTTGCCGCTTCGACCTTGATCGCTTGCGGAGTTAGAAACTCATTTGCAGTACGCGTCATTATTGCTACCTCAAGGATTATTTAGAATACAATTCTACAATCAAGCTTTCGTTGATTTCAGCAGGTAAATCAGAACGATCTGGTGCAGCTTTAAACGTACCTTCAAGTTTAGAATGATCAATCTCAATCCAAGCAGGAATGCCACGTTGAGTCGCTAATTCAACCGCGTTTTTAATACGCAATTGTTGTTTAGCACCTTCGTGAACTGCAATCACGTCACCCGCTTTAACTTGGATAGAAGCGATGTTAACGCGACGACCATTTAAAGTGATTGAACGGTGAGATACAAGCTGACGAGCTTCTGCACGTGTAGAACCAAAACCCATGCGATAAACAACGTTATCTAGGCGGCTTTCAAGAAGTTTCAACAAGTTTTCACCTGTTGCGCCTTTAACACGAGCAGCTTCTTTATAGTAATTACTAAATTGACGTTCTAAAACACCGTACATACGACGTACTTTTTGTTTTTCACGTAATTGTAGTGAGTACTCAGATTGTTTGCTACCACGAGCCCCGCCATGTTGGCCAGGAGCTTTAGCATGTTTTTTTGTCTTAACATCAAACGGTTTAACGCCTGATTTAAGTTGCAGGTCTGTCCCTTCGCGGCGAGAGAGTTTGCATTTTGGACCAATATAACGAGCCATGAATGTTTCTCCTTACACGCGACGTTTTTTAGGTGGACGGCAACCGTTGTGCGGAATTGGCGTCACATCGGTAATGCTGTTAATTTTATAACCCACTGCACCTAAAGCACGAACCGCAGACTCACGACCAGGACCAGGACCTTTTACAAGGACGTCCAAGTTTTTCAAACCGTAATCTAAAGCAGCTTTACCAGCAACTTCAGCAGCTACCTGAGCAGCAAACGGAGTTGATTTACGTGATCCACGGAAGCCTTGTCCACCAGAGGTAGCCCAAGCCAGTGCATTACCTTGACGATCGGTAATAGTCACAATGGTGTTATTAAAAGAAGCGTGAATGTGTGCAACACCTTCAGAGACGGTACGAGTGACCTTCTTGCGTGTGCGAGTATCTTTAGCCATCTTTTAGCTTCCAGAAATCTTATTTCTTAATTGGTTTGCGCGGACCTTTACGGGTACGTGCGTTAGTTTTGGTGCGTTGACCGCGGACAGGCAAGCTGCGACGATGACGAAGACCGCGGTAGCAGCCTAGATCCATTAAACGTTTAATGTTCATGGAAATTTCGCGACGTAAATCACCTTCGGTCGGAACCTTAGTAATTTCTGCACGAATCGCATCAAGCTGAGCGTCATCTAGTTCACGAATCTTAGTAGTTGGTGCAATACCTACAGCAGCTAAAATAGCTTTTGCAGTGTGGCGACCAATACCAAAGATATACGTTAGAGAGATAACAGCATGCTTGTTATCCGGAATGTTTACACCGGCAATACGAGCCATTCAATTTTCTCCAAAAAGGCAGTTAAGATAATCAACCGCCCGACAAAATCTTGAGGGGCGGATAATAACCTAATTAGCCTACTGAAATCAACAGGTCTTGATCAGATTAACCTTGACGCTGCTTATGACGAGGTTCTGCGCTGCAAATTACGCGAATAACCCCATTACGACGGATAACTTTACAGCTACCACAAATTTTCTTTACAGAAGCTTGAACTTTCATAATGAAATCTCTAAGTGCGCTTATCCTTTCGGATGAGCAGTCGTTTTACGCATTAACGATTGATTGTCATATTGATGCGATGTGAGATGAGCTTGAAGCTGAGCCATAAAGTCCATCACAACAACCACTACGATCAGTAAAGACGTACCGCCTAAGCTAAATGGAATACCAAAAGAGCTTTGCAGGATCATCGGCATTAAACAGATGATCGTGATATAAATCGCGCCAATAAAAGTCAAACGATTGAGAATATGGTCTAAATAACGTGCTGTTTGCTCACCAGGACGAATCCCTGGAACATATGCACCACTGCGCTTTAAATTCTCAGATACTTCTTTCGGGCTAAATACAAGCGCCGTATAGAAATAACAGAAGAAGATGATCAAAGCACCGAATAAAACCAAATACATCGGTTGACCTGGCGACAATATGAGCGCCAAATCTTGAAGTCCACGTTTGATAATCCCAGCATCAGGATCTGCACTACCCACCCATTGACCTAAGCTCGCAGGGAACAAAAGTAATGAACTAGCAAAAATTGCAGGAATCACCCCCGCCATATTAATTTTTAATGGCAAATGGCTTTGCTGAGCAGTAAATACACGACGACCTTGTTGTTTTTGGGCGTAGTTTACTGGAATACGACGCTGCGCCTTCTCAATAAATACAATTGCTGCAAGAACACCGACAGATAACAGCGCAAAAATTGCTAAACCAATCAAGCTTGATTGACCATTATCTACAGAAGTTAAAGATTGCAGAACTAAGTTCGGCAAGCCAGCAACAATACCAGCGAAGATGATCATGGAAATACCATTCCCCACCCCACGCTCGGTGATTTGTTCACCCAACCACATTAAGAACATTGTACCAGCAACCAAAGAAGTTACTGCTGGAACGTAAAAAGCAAGTCCACTAGTCAGCGTAATATTCTGGCTAATCAAACCTGCACACATCCCAATCGCTTGCACAAGTGCAAGAAACAATGTGCCTTGTCGCGTATATTGATTAATCTTACGTTTACCTTGCTCGCCTTCTTTCTTTAAAGCTTCCAGCGAAGGAACAACCGTAGACATTAACTGCACGATAATCGAAGCAGAAATGTACGGCATGATCCCGAGCGCAAGAATTGACATACGCTCTAATGCACCACCCGAGAACATGTTAAACAAACCCAGGATCGTGCCTGAGTTTGCATTAAACAAGTTTTCAAGTGCGGCATTGTTAATGCCCGGTACTGGAATATGAGCTCCCAGTCGAAAAACCAACAACGCCCCGATGAGGAACATCATACGGCGAATAATTTCACGGTATTTCACATGAAATGGTTGACCTTTCATCATGTTAACATGACCTGTCGAACTAGGAGTCATAGACACTGGGGATTACTCCTCGACTTTACCGCCAGCAGCTTCAACAGCAGCTTTAGCGCCTTTAGTCAATGCAACACCTTGGATAGTGAATGCACGAGTAATTTCACCAGAAAGTACGATACGAGCACGAATCATGTCTTTACGAACAACATTCGCCGCTTTTAAAGTTTCAAGTGAAACGATATCACCTTCAACTTTAGTAAGCTCAGATAAGCGTACTTCAGCAGTTTTCAAAGCGAGTTGGCTAGTGAAGCCGAATTTTGGTAAACGACGATATAACGCTGTTTGACCGCCTTCAAAGCCCGGACGAGTACCACCGCTCTTACGTGAGTTTTGACCTTTGACACCACGGCCACCAGTCTTACCAACGCCAGAACCGATACCACGGCCTAGACGAAGGTTATCACGTTTAGCACCTTCTGCAGGTGCAATTGTATTTAAACGCAGAGTCATGGCTTATTCCTCTACACTAACCATATAGTAAACTTGGTTGATCATACCACGGTTAGAAGGCGTATCTTGCACTTCAACAGTATGACCAATACGACGCAGACCTAAACCCTTAAGGCTAAGCTTGTGATTTTTCAAGCGATGCGCAGAAGATTTAGTCTGGGTAACTTTAATCGTTTTCATGATTGATTACCCTTGAATTTGTGCTACTGAAAGACCACGTTTCGCAGCAACCTTCTCAGGAGAAGTCATATCACGCAAACCATTGAAAGTTGCGTTAACTACGTTAGCAGCGTTAGTAGAACCATAACACTTAGTTAATACGTTACGTACACCTACAGCTTCTAAAACTGCACGCATAGCGCCACCAGCAATTACACCAGTACCTTCAGAAGCAGGTTGCATGTAAACGCGGCTTGCACCGTGACGAGCATTAATAGGGTGTTGTACAGTACCGTCAACAAGGTCAACAGTGATCATGTTACGACGAGCAGCTTCAAGTGCTTTAGAAATAGCAGCTGGAACTTCACGTGCTTTACCACGACCAAAACCTACGCGACCATTACCATCACCTACCACAGTTAATGCTGTGAAAGAGAAGATACGACCACCCTTAACAACTTTGGCTACACGATCAACGGCAACCAGCTTTTCAACAAGACCTTCGTTTTGTTCAACTTTAGCCATGATTAGAACTCCAAGCCGTTTTCACGAGCAGCATCAGCCAAGGCTTTGATACGACCATGATATTTGAAACCAGAACGGTCAAATGCAACTTTAGTTACACCAGCCGCTTTAGCACGTTCTGCGATTAAAGCACCAACTTTCTGAGCCGATTCAACGTTACCAGTAGTACCAGCACGTAGAGTAGCGTCTAAAGTAGAAGCTTGCGCTAATACTTTGCCACCATCTGCAGAGATAACTTGAGCATAGATGTGACGCGGAGTGCGGTTTACACACAAACGAGTCGCACCCAACGCACGGATGTGCAAGCGTGTGCTTTTCGCACGACGCAAACGGGATTGTTTCTTTTCGTTCATAAGAACCTCGCGCCTTATTTCTTCTTAGCTTCTTTACGAAGTACAACTTCGTCAGAATAACGAACACCTTTACCTTTATAAGGCTCAGGAGGACGGTAACCACGAATTTCCGCAGCAACTTGACCTAAAGCCGCTTTATCAGCAGATTTAAGAACGATTTCAGTTGCAGTAGGAGTTTCAGCAGTTACACCTTCAGGAAGGTTGTAGTCGATTGGGTGTGAGAAACCAAGGTTAAGGTTAATTACATTACCTTTAACCGCAGCTTTATAACCAACACCAATCAGTTGTAACTTACGTTCGAAACCTTCGCTAACACCTTTTACAAGGTTGTTAAGAACAGCGCGAGCAGTACCAGCTTGCATCCAAGCGTCTTTCGACTCAGCTTTAGGAGCAACAACTAATGTACCGTCTTCCTGTTTTAGCTCGACCAGCGCATGCAGGTTGAAAGACAATGTACCTTTAGTGCCTTTCACTTCGACCTGCCGGCCGTTCTGAGTAACTGTTACACCGTTAGGTACAGTTACTGGGGCTTTAGCCACACGAGACATGAGGAATCACCTATTAAGAAACAAAAGCAATAACTTCACCACCGATGCCTGCAGCACGTGCAGCGCGATCAGTCATGATGCCTTTGCTTGTAGAAACAATTGCAACACCTAAACCTTGCTTAACGCTAGGAAGTGCATCTTTACCGCGATATTGACGTAGACCTGGGCGGCTTACGCGTTTCACAGTTTCGATAACTGGTTTGCCTTCGAAATATTTTAAAGTAATCGTTAAAGTCGCTTTGCCTTCGTTGTCAGCAACAGCTACATCAGCGATATAACCTTCTTGTTGAAGTACGTTAGCAATCGCAACTTTCAACTTTGAGTTTGGCATAGAAACAGTTTGTTTCTTAGCCATTTGTGCGTTACGAACACGTGTTAGCATGTCGGCAACGGTATCTTGCATACTCATTTATAGTGCTCCTTACCAGCTTGCCTTAACAACGCCCGGTACATCACCTTGCATTACTGTTTCACGTAATTTGTTACGGCTTAAACCGAACTTACGGAAGTAACCATGAGGACGACCAGTTAAACCACAACGGTTACGTAGACGTACTGGAGACGCATTACGTGGTAATGCTTGAAATTTCATCATCGCTTCGAAACGTTCTTCGTCTGATGCATTTACGTTTGCGATAATTGCTTTTAATTCAGCACGTTTCGCAGCGTATTTAGCAACAGTAGCTTCGCGTTTCAATTCGCGATTAATCATACCTTTCTTAGCCATATCGACCTCTTATTTGAACGGGAAGCCGAATGCACGCATAAGCGCACGGCCTTCGTCATCGGTGCGAGCAGTCGTAGTGATGGTAATGTCCATACCACGAATACGATCAATCTTATCAAAATCGATTTCAGGGAACATGATTTGTTCCTTAAGACCCATTGAGTAGTT
The DNA here is from genome assembly GCF_013420285.1 of Acinetobacter sp. YH01019. Lineage (NCBI taxonomy): Bacteria > Pseudomonadati > Pseudomonadota > Gammaproteobacteria > Moraxellales > Moraxellaceae > Acinetobacter > Acinetobacter sp. YH01019. The sequence goes on along the minus strand of NZ_VOYM01000009.1, from coordinate 14,544 downwards.
ACCACGACCGTCAAATGATTTCGCAGAGAAACCACGGAAGTCACGGATACGAGGGATCGCGATAGAGATCAAACGGTCTAAGAATTCGTACATACGTTCGCCGCGTAAAGTAACTTTACAGCCAATCGGCCAACCATCACGGATTTTGAAACCAGCGATAGATTTACGAGCTAAAGTAAGTACTGGTTTTTGACCAGCAATTGCTTGCATATCAGAAAGAGCGCCATCTAACAATTTCTTGTCAGCTGATGCAGCACCAACACCCATGTTGATGGTGATTTTTGTAATGCGTGGAATATCCATCACATTCTTAACGCCCAATGTTTCTTTTAATTGAGCCTTAAGTTCGTCGTTGTAACGCGTTTTAAGTCTGGCCATTGCCTAGTCAACCTATTACTTCGCTACCGCCACTGATTCACCATTTGATTTGAATACGCGAGTTTTCACGCCTTCAATCGTTTGGTAACCAACACGGTCAGCCTTTTGGGTTGTAGCATTAAAAATTGCCACGTTAGAGATATGAAGCTCAGCTTCTTGAGTTACGATGCCGCCTTCGGCGCCAGTAGCTCGGTTAGGCTTTTGATGCTTCGTTACCAAGTTAAGGCCTTCAACCTTAACACGGTCATTAGAAACAGACAAAACAGTACCTTGTTTGCCTTTTTCTTTACCTGCGATCACAATTACTTGATCGCCTTTTTTAATCTTAGCCATGAGTGCCTCTTATAGAACTTCAGGAGCCAATGAAATAATTTTCATGAACTGTTCAGTACGAAGTTCACGAGTCACTGGTCCGAAAATACGAGTTGCAATCGGCGCTTTGTTGGTGTTCAAAATAACAGCTGCGTTATCATCGAAACGAATAACTGAACCATCTGGACGACGGATGCCGAATTTTGTACGTACAACAACAGCATTCATCACGTCACCTTTTTTAACACGGCCACGTGGAATTGCTTCTTTTACAGTAACTTTAATAATGTCGCCAACAGAAGCATAACGACGATGTGAACCACCAAGTACTTTAATACATTGTACGCGGCGAGCACCACTGTTGTCTGCTACGTCGAGCATACTTTCGGTTTGAATCATTGCCCTACTCCAAAACCGAGCATCACCGGTCGCAATTTCGAAAGGCTCAAAGAGTACTCGAAATTGACCGATGATGCAACAAGAACGTTAATTACTCAGCAGCTGCTTCAACTACTTCAACTAGAGTCCAAGACTTAGTTTTAGAAATTGGGCGGCTTTCTTTGATTGTTACAACATCGCCTAATTTAGCAGTGTTGCTCTCATCATGAGCGTGTAATTTAGTTGAACGGCGGATTGATTTGCCATACAACGGGTGTTGAACGCGGCGTTCAATAAGTACAACGATAGACTTGTCCATCTTGTCACTTACAACTTTACCGGTTAACGTGCGAACTGTTTGTTCACTCATTGTCCGTTCCCCTGTTTTGCGGTTAGGAGTGTCTTAATACGAGCAATAGTTTTACGAGTAAGCGCAACTTCGTGCGATTTACCCAATTGACCAGTTGCTTTCGCCATACGAAGACGGAATTGGTTAAGCTGTTGCTCATCAAGCAAAGCTGTCAACTCTTCAACCGACTTTTCACGTAGATCTTTAGTTTTCATTACATTACCGTCCGAGTCACGATAGCGGTTTTAAACGGAAGTTTAGCAGCAGCAAGCGTGAACGCTTCGCGAGCCAATTCTTCGTTAACACCATCAATTTCGTACAAGACTTTACCTGGTTTGATTTGGCAAACCCAGTATTCCACAGAACCTTTACCTTTACCCATACGAACTTCTAATGGTTTTTCAGTAATTGGTTTGTCTGGGAAAACACGGATAAAGATTTTACCACCACGTTTAATACGACGGCTAATTGTACGACGCGCTGCCTCAATTTGACGTGCAGTCATTTGACCACGTTCAATTGATTTAAGTGCAATAGTACCAAAAGATACAGAGCTACCGCGGTGAGCTAGACCAGTATTACGGCCTTTCTGCACTTTACGGAATTTAGTACGTTTAGGTTGCAACATGGATTATTCTCCTTTTTCAGCAGAACGATCATTGCGACGACCACGACGCTCTTGACCTTCACCACGACCGCGACCGCGTTTAGCTGGACGTTCTTCAGCAGGAGCCGGGTTCATGACTTGTTTCATGCCACCCAAGATCTCGCCACGGAATACCCAAACTTTAACGCCGATCGTACCGTATGTAGTTTCAGCACGAACAGAAGAGTAGTCGATGTCAGCACGAAGTGTATGTAGAGGTACACGACCTTCACGATACCACTCAGTACGCGCAATTTCAGCACCGCCTAAACGGCCAGAAACTTCAACTTTAATACCTTTAGCACCAGCACGCATAGAGTTTTGTACCGCACGCTTCATAGCACGACGGAACATAACACGTTTTTCTAATTGAGAAGCAATTGCTTCAGCAACTAAACGAGCGTCTAAGTCTGGGCGATCGATTTCGTTGATGCTTACTTGCGCAGGAACACCCATAATAGATGTTAATTCGCGCTGTAATTTCTCAATGTCTTCGCCTTTTTTACCGATTACGATACCTGGACGAGCAGTGCTAATTGTAATTTTAGCAGCGCCTGTAGGACGTTCGATAAGAATATTGCTTACCATTGCATTCTTAAGTTTTTTTGTTAAAAACTCACGAACTTGCAAATCTTTAAGCAAGTATTCAGCATATTGTTTCGGATTCGCGTACCAGTTAGCGTTATGACGTTTCACAACACCTAGGCGGATACCGATTGGATGAACCTTCTGACCCATATCAAACCCCTACCTTAACGGTAATGTGACAAGTACGCTTAGTAATACGATCCGCACGGCCTTTAGCACGTGGCAAAATACGTTTAAGGCTAGTGCCTTCATCAACGTAGATCGTAGAAACTTTAAGGTCGTCTACATCTAAACTGTTATTATGTTCAGCGTTTGCAATCGCAGATTCCAATGCTTTTTTCACTAAAACTGCAGCTTTTTTGTTGCTGAAGTTCAAGATATTTAAAGCGTGAGCAACTGATTTGCCACGGATTAAATCTGCAACCAAACGAGTTTTTTGTGCCGAGATAGCGGCACCGCGTAATTTAGCAGTAACTTCCATCATCGCACCTTAACGTTTAGATTTCTTGTCAACACCGTGACCACGATAGGTACGAGTTGGCGCGAATTCACCGAGTTTATGACCAACCATGTGTTCAGATACGATCACTGGAACATGGTTACGACCATTGTGTACAGAAATTGTTAGACCAACAAAATCCGGGAGGATCATCGAACGACGCGACCAAGTTTTGATCGGCTTACGGTTATTAGCCGCGATAGCCGCTTCAACCTTAGCGAACAAGTGCGCATCGACGAATGGGCCTTTTTTCAGAGAACGAGGCATTGTCAGATTCCTTTACTTGTTACTTAACGCGACGGTCGCGAATGATCATCTTAGTCGTACGCTTGTTGGTACGTGTTTTGTACCCTTTAGCTTTTTGACCCCATGGACTTACAGGTTGAATACCTTTGTTACGTCCTTCACCACCACCGTGTGGATGGTCTACTGGGTTCATCGCCATACCACGAACGGTAGGACGAACGCCACGCCAGCGAGATGCACCAGCTTTACCCAATGAACGAAGGTTGCTTTCTTGGTTAGAAACCTCACCAAGAACTGCACGGCATTCAACGTGAACTTTACGCATTTCGCCTGAACGTAGACGAATGATTGCGTAAGAACCGTCACGACCCAACAATTGAGCAGAAGTACCAGCAGAACGTACTAATTGTGCGCCTTTACCGATTTTAAGCTCGATGTTGTGAAGAGTAGAACCGATTGGCATGTTGCGAAGTGGCAAGCAGTTACCTGGACGGATTGGAGCATCGTTACCAGATTGTACTTGATCACCAGCGCGAAGGCCTTTAGGTGCAATAATATAGCGACGTTCACCGTCAGCATATTTCAATAAAGCAATATGAGCTGTACGGTTAGGATCGTATTCAATACGCTCAACTACAGCTGGGATGCTGTCTTTGTTACGTTTGAAGTCAACGATACGGTAGTGCTGTTTATGACCACCACCAACGTGACGAGTCGTAATGTGACCATTGTTGTTACGGCCGCCAGTACGTTTTTTAGCTTCAACCAACGGAGAGTACGGTGCGCCTTTGTGAAGGTGATCGTGAACCACTTTCTCTACAAAGCGACGTCCTGGAGACGTTGGCTTACATTTTTGAATCGGCATAATTTTCGTCCTTATTCCGCTGCGTTTTCAGCGGTATCGCCCAAGTCAGCCATTTCAACATCTTGGCCAGCTTTCAGGGTGACGTATGCTTTTTTAACATCAGAACGACGTCCTAATGTTTTACCAAAGCGTTTAGTCTTACCTTTAGTGATAGTCGTGTTAACTTTAACAACTTCCACACCAAATAGTTGCTCAACAGCTTTTTTGATTTCAAGTTTGTTAGCGCTTAAAGCAACTTTGAAAACTTGAACACCAGCAGTTTCGCCTAAAACTTGTGCTTTTTCTGAGAATACAGGTCCTTGTAGGACTTGATAGATACGTTCGTTGTTCATCCGAGTTCTACCTCAATTTTCTTAGCAGCAGCAACAGACATAACAACTTTATCGAACGCGATCAAGCTAACAGGATCGATTGCAGTAGCATCAACCACATCAACGTGTGGAATGTTGCGAGCAGCAAGATACAAGTTCTCATCAACAGCATCTGTAACGATCAATGCACGAGTAGCATTCAAGTCGTTAAGTTTTGCAAGCAATTCTTTAGTTTTTGGAGCAGCAACAGCAAACTCTTCAACCAAAACTAGACGATCTTGACGAACAAGTTCAGCTAGGATGCATTGCATAGCACCGCGATACATTTTACGGTTTACTTTTTGAGACCAATCTTGTGGACGAGCAGCAAAAGTTTTACCACCGCCAACCCAGATAGGGCTACGAATAGAACCAGCACGCGCGCGACCAGTACCTTTTTGACGGAATGGTTTTTTACCACCACCAGATACGTCAGCACGAGATTTCTGAGCTTTCGAACCTTGACGACCACCAGCTAAGTAAGCTGTAACAACTTGGTGTACAAGAGCTTCGTTAAAGTCACGACCGAAAGCAACTTCAGATAATTCAACAGCAGAGCCGGAAACAGTATTTAAATTCACAATATTTCCCCTCAGGCCTTGATCGTAGGGCGAACGATAACGTCGCCACCAGTAGCACCAGGAACCGCACCTTTAACAACAAGAACTGAACGCTCTGTGTCGATAGATACAATTTCAAGACCCTGTGTAGTTACGCGTTCAGCACCTAAATGGCCAGCCATTTTTTTGCCTTTGAATACGCGACCAGGAGTCTGGTTTTGACCAGTAGAACCTAAAACACGGTGAGAAAGTGAGTTACCGTGAGTTGCGTCTTGCGTACGGAAGTTCCAACGCTTAACACCACCTTGGAAACCTTTACCTTTAGAAGTACCAGTTACGTCAACGATTTGACCAACTGTGAACAACTCAACAGTAAGAGTGCCACCAATTTCACGACCTTCAAGATCAGCTTCTGTAGCGCGGAATTCTTGAACTAGACGACCAGCAGCAACACCCGCTTTAGCGAAGTGACCTTTCTGAGCGTTAGTTACGCGAGATTCGCGACGTTCACCAGTAGTGATTTGAATCGCTTGATAACCATCAGTTTCAAGCGTTTTGATTTGTGTGATGCGGTTAGGATCAACCTCAATCACTGTTACAGGTACAGAAACACCAGCATCTGTAAAGATACGTGTCATACCGCACTTGCGACCGACTAAACCAATAGCCATGTGCATAAACCTCTAAAAAAGCGGCCTAATTAACTTAGAGCGTTAATTAACCGAAAGCCTTAACCCAAAGCGATCTGAACATCAACACCAGCTGCAAGATCTAACTTCATCAATGCATCAACAGTTTTATCTGTAGGTTGAACGATGTCGATCAAACGTTTGTAAGTGCGGATCTCGTATTGGTCACGCGCATCTTTGTTAACGTGTGGTGATGTTAAAACGTTAAAACGTTCGATACGTGTAGGCATCGGAATTGGACCACAAACTTGTGCGCCAGTACGTTTTGCTGTTTCTACGATTTCTTGAGCTGATTGATCAATTAAACGGTGATCAAAAGACTTAAGACGGATACGAATTCTCTGGTTAGACATACCAGTTAACTCCAAGCCAAATATATAAAGAATCACCCTTGACGCATCTCACCCCACTTTAAAGAGGCAAGTGTCAAGAGCAGTGAAATATCACTAAGGTCACGATCGATGCCGCGACTGTCACGATGTTAACTACTTTATTCGTAGCTAACCCCCTTTCATTAAAGGGTCGCTCATTATAGCTATTGTTTATTGCATAAGCAAATCTCTTTTGCTGTTTTTCTTATATTTTTCATTTTTTATGCAAGATCAATCGCTTAACTTTTAATCAGCAAGCAGTTTTTCTTAACACATACTCTATTGCTTGGTTTAGTATTTGATTTCCTTGAATAAATTTACTTTTCGCACTTTTACGCAATTCATTTACTGGTTGCACATGATTGCCTGTAAAAATTGCAACTTCTTCATCATTTTCTAAAAATAAATCGAGCACTTCAGGGGTTATTTCAGGGTGAAACTGAAAACCCAACACATTACTTCCTATTTGATACATCTGATTACGACAAACATCATTTTCTGCAAGCAACACTGCTCCGCGTGGAATTTCAAACGTTTCGCTGTGCCACTGCATGACTTTAAAGTTTTCAGGTAATTCAAAACATTCTAGAGGTACATTTGTCACTTTACGCACAGTCGTCCAACCCAATTCTTGTTGCGGATTACGACTGACCGCCCCACCCAACGCATTGGCAATAAGCTGACCACCAAGGCACAAACCAATGGCAGGTTTACCGAGTGCCAAATAGCGTCTTAACCATCGTTTTTCAATTTTTAACCATGGAAAGTTTGCCTCATCATTGACACTCATGGTTCCTCCCATAATGATCAATAAATCCACATCCTCAACATAAGGGAGTGCTTCAAGATCTAAGGCCTGATCTATAGGTAAGGCAAAAAATTCAGTTGCGCTAATTTGCGCATTTTGCTGTTTTAAAAAATCATGACAACTTCCGAACCCTTCACCAGCAATGTGCTGAAAATAATGTACTTTTAAATGCGACTTCATGCGCTCAAACCTATTGTTGTTGCTCTGATTCAGGTTTTGCAAAAATGAAGCCAACTTTTGTTATAAAGTATCTCTTTATACAAATTCATCTTAAATCTGCGTATTTAAGACACATTCCAATACGATACACTGCTATGCAGCACTATTTTCGAGTTGAGCCGTGAAAAAAAATCCACAAACAGAATTAATTCATGCACCAAGAAAAGCCCCTCAATACGTTTCAACGGTTCAACCTCCCCTGTATCGCGCATCGACCATTATTTTTGAAAATACCAATGCCCTATTTAATCGCCATTGGACCGATGACTATGACTATAGCTATGGTACGCATGGCACACCAACCACATTTACTTTAGGTGATAACATTGCGCAAATTGAAGGTGGTCTACACCACTTACTTGCACCAAGTGGTCTGTCTGCAATTAACCTTGTCAATGCATGCTTTTTAAATCACGGTGATGAAGTTTGGGTGGCAGACAATATCTATGGCCCAAACATGGAACATTTGCGCAATCTAGAAAAACGCTACGGTGTCATGGTTAAAGTTTACAACCCTATAGATGTTGATAGCTTCGCTCCAAGCAATAAGACAAAACTCATTTGGTTAGAAGCCGCAGGTTCGGTCACGCTTGAATTTCCAAATCTAGTTGGCTTGGTTAAAAAAGCGCAAGCGCACAATGTGTTGACTGCTTTAGATAATACTTGGGGTGCAGGTATTGCCTTTAATGCATTTGATTTTAGTACAGAGCACTTAAGTGTTGATATTACTGTGCATGCACTAACTAAATACCCAAGTGGTGGTGGCGATATTCTTATGGGCTCTGTTGTCACGCGAGATAAAAAGCTACATCATCAATTATTCCGTGCCCATGCCATTCAAGGGATTAGTATTTCTGGCGACGATGCCGCTCAAGTACAACGCAGCCTTTCATCGATGCGTCTCCGCTATGAGCATCAATCACGTAGTGCACTACAGCTACTTGATTGGCTGAAACAACAAAAGCAATTTGTACAAGTCTTACATCCTGCTGACGAACAATCCTCGGGTCACAACTATTGGAAAGAAATCTGCACAGAGCAACATAGTGCAGGTTTAGTCAGTGTGGTGTTTGATCCTAAATACACACTTGAAGATATTCGTACTTTCTGTGATGCATTAACACTCTTTAAACTTGGCTTTAGTTGGGGTGGCCCAGTCAGTTTAGTCATGTTATATAACTTAAAAGAGATGCGTGTGCTTGAACATTCACATATCAAAACAGGATTATTGGTCCGCTTCTGTATAGGACTAGAACATCCTGCAGATTTAATCCAAGATATAGAAAACGCACTACAACACTTAAATAAACAGCAATTCGAATAATTACAGGACAATCTATGGGTACACCAATTGTTATTGCGAAGAAAACGCAAGACACCACACAAGATGTGGTCTTACATTCACAATTTGCCAATCGTCACGGCTTAATTGCCGGTGCAACAGGGACAGGTAAAACTGTCACCCTCAAAGTGTTGGCAGAAAATTTTTCTAGAATTGGCGTACCTGTATTTTTAGCTGATGCCAAAGGCGATGTTTCCAGCCTAGCAAAAGCAGGTGAAAGTAACCCTAAATTTGATGCACGCATTCAAAGCTTGCATATTAATTCAATTCCATTTGCAGCTTCGCCAGTGGTGTTTTGGGATTTATTCGGAGAACAAGGTCATCCCATTCGTACCACAATATCTGAAATTGGCCCACTGCTATTGGCGCGTATTTTAAATTTAAATGACACACAAGAAGGTGTGCTGTCAGCCGTCTTCCGCATTGCGGATGATCAAGGCATGTTATTACTGGATTTTAAAGACCTCAAAGCCATGATCAGCTATGTATCTGAACATGCAGCTGAGTTTAAAAATGATTACGGTAATCTTTCACCTGCAAGTTTAGGGGCAATTCAACGTAATTTGCTTGCCCTAGCAGATCAAGGCGGTGACAAGTTCTTTGGTGAACCCGCGCTCGACATCATGGACTTTATCCAAACGGATGCTCAGGGCCGCGGCAATATTAATTTATTAGCTGCTGACAAATTAATGAACACACCAAAACTCTATGCGACTTTCTTACTTTGGATGCTGTCAGAGTTGTTTGAACAATTACCTGAAGTCGGTGATATGGACAAACCTAAACTGGTGTTCTTCTTTGATGAAGCACATTTATTGTTTGATAACGCCAGCCCAGCATTGCAAGAAAAAATTGAGCAAGTGGTGCGTCTAATACGCTCTAAAGGCGTGGGTATTTATTTTGTCACGCAAAACCCGCTCGATTTGCCAGAAAGTGTTCTTGGTCAACTAGGTAACCGTGTACAACATGCCTTACGTGCTTTCACCCCTAAAGATCAAAAAGCTGTCAAAACTGCCGCAGATACTTTCCGTGCCAATCCTGAGTTTAAAGTCGATCAGGTGATTACGGAACTGGCTGTCGGTGAAGCGCTGATTAGCTGTCTAGATGAGCAAGGTACTCCACAAATTGTAGAACGTGCTTGGGTGATGCCACCCTACTCCTCATTTAGTCCAATCAGTGTCGATGAGCGTAAAACACTGATGGCAAGCAGCATTGTCTCGGGTGTATACGACACAGAAGCAGACCGTGAAAGTGCCTTTGAAAAATTACAGAACAAAGTACAACAACGCCAACAACAAGCAGCACAAGCCGAAGTCGATAAAGCGCAAGCAAAAGAACAAGAAGCTCTAGCCAAACAACAAGCCAAAGAAGCTGAGGCACTCGCTAAACAGCAAGCACGAGAACAAGAACGTATTGCGCGCGAGCAACAAAAAGAAGCTGAGCGCTCTGCAAAGCAACGTGAAAAATTGATTCAGGACACCGTAGGCACATTTGCCAAAAGTGCAGCTCGCAGCCTCGGTGGCTCAACGGGTCAGAAAATTGTTCGTGGACTACTTGGCTCCCTGTTTGGCAGAAAATAAGACTTCGATAATTAACTCATTCGATTAAAGCAAACAGAATTATGGGATATTTTAATATCCCATAATTTTTTTATGGTTTTATTTAAAACATGTATTGTAAATACATTTTATAAGATGTATTTTAAATACATCTTATAAATGATAGCCAAGAGAGATCAAACATGACTCCGCAGCAAATTGACCTTGTAAAAGCAACTGTTCCTGTCCTTCGTGAAAATGGTGTCGCACTTACAGGTTATTTTTATAACCGCATGTTAGGCAACAATCCTAATTTAAAAGAAACCTTTAATATGGGGCATCAACGCAGTGGTGCTCAAGCCCAAGCTTTGGCGGGTGCTGTGTTGGCCTATGCAGAAAACATTGAAGATCCTTCTGTATTGCTTCCTGTGGTTGAGCTGATTGCCCACAAACATGTCAGCTTGAATATTCAAGCACCTGACTACAACATTGTTGGTGAAAACCTCCTCCATTCGATTAGTGAAGTTTTAAGTATTTCAATGGAAGATCCATTGATTGATGCTTGGGCTACAGCGTATGGTCAATTGGCTGATTTATTCATTAGCACTGAAAAAGCGATTTATGAGCAACATCAACAAACCAAAGGGAGCTGGTTAGGCTGGCGCAACTTTAAAATTGCGAAAAAAGTGGTTGAAAGCGATGAAATCACTTCTTTCTATCTTGCCCCTGTGGACGGTGGTGATTTACCAAAATATGAAGCAGGTCAGTACATTTCAGTACGTGTATTTGTTGAGGAACTTGGTCTAAAACAACCTCGCCAATATACCATTTCAACTAGCCCTCAAGCTGACTATTTACGTATCTCGGTCAAACGCGAAGATGAAAAAGGTGATTTGGCAGGAGGCTGGGTGTCAAATACCCTGCATGGTTTAGCCGAAGGTGCTGAAATTGAAGTATCTGCACCAACAGGTAACTTCTACCTGATTGACCCAAACAAACGCAATGTATTCATTAGTGGTGGTGTAGGCCTCACGCCAATGGTGGCGATGCTAAATCAGTTGGTGACTTTAGATATGCCAGAACCTGTGACTTTTGTACACGCCTGCCGCAGCAAACAAGTGCATGCCATGAAACAGCACATTCATGACTTAAAGGCCAAATACCCACGCTTAAGTACCTTTACTGCGTACGAGTTCCCACATCAAAGCGATGTTTTGGGTCAAGATTATGATGCGAAGGGTCGCCTTGATTTGAGTACCATTGATAGCGCGATTCTACCAGTACAAGCAGACTACTACTTATGCGGCCCAATGCCATTTATGGCTGAACAACAAAAAGCCCTAATTGCCCGTGGTGTTCCTGCCGAAAATATTCACAGTGAAGCTTTTGGCACAGGTGGTGTTCATCACTAACCCATGTCATCGGCATAAAATAGAGAGGGTTAGTCAGGTTATGCTAGACTAGCCCTTTGTTTTTTTGCTTATCAACGATCAGTACCCTCATGCAGCTCAATAAATTTACCGATTACGCTTTGCGGATTCTGCTGTATATTGCCCGCCCACGCGAGCAACCGTACAACATTGCAGAAATAGCAGAAGATTTACAGGTCTCGCGTAATCACTTAGTGAAAATCGTTCATTTTATGGCGAAACACGAGTGGCTGATTACCACACGCGGGAAAGGTGGCGGCCTGCGACTCAACCCGCAAGTCCTAGACATGCGACTCGGACAAATTGTACGTATATTGCAGGGTGATCAACAAATTGTTGAGTGTAACGAACCCCCATGCGTATTACGTAATCAGTGTGGCTTAAAAGGTATTCTTGATCAGGCTTTGGAGCAATTTTATCAACGCTTAGATCAGCACACACTTGCCGATGTGATCCAACCCACAGGTCAATCTAAATTTACCACTCATTCCCCTATCCAAATGATTAATCTGTAATTCTAGATTATCCACGACAAAATTCGCTTGCCTGCCCGACTTCCTTTATAATACGTGCTTGTAAATTAGTTATTGAAGTTGGGTTATGCATCAGCACAGAGGAAAATCACGAAACAGTAAAACGGCCAATGCGCCAAAGCAAAAGATTACTTATGAAAAGAAAGTAGATTCTGCTGTTACTGAATATGCTGTTCGCTCACTCAACTGGTTACGCAAAGCCGAATTCCTCATGAGTGCGCCAAAACTAAATCTTTGTGTGGAAGATACAGGTTATGAAATTGCCTTTGCTGGCCGCTCAAACGCAGGCAAATCAAGTGCAATTAATGCACTAACTAATCAAAAACAGTTGGCTCGTGCATCTAAAAAACCAGGTCGCACGCAAATGATTAACTTCTTCAGCTTAGGTAATCCTGACCAGCGTTTGGTCGATTTACCCGGTTATGGCTATGCTGCTGTACCTGAAGCAATGAAAATCGTTTGGCAAAAAGAACTCGAAAACTATTTAATTCACCGTCAAAGCTTGCAAGGTCTTGTGCTTTTGATGGATATTCGCCATCCGCTGCAACACTTTGACGTGATGATGTTGGAATGGGCTTATTCACGTAAATTATTCGTGCATGTGCTATTAACCAAGTCCGACAAACTGAATCGTGGCCCTGCATCGAAAGCACTACAAGAAGTTAAAGCTGAATTGAAAAAAATGAAGCTGAGCTTCTCTATTCAGTTGTTCTCATCGTTAAATAAAGAAGGCCTACAAGAATTAGCCAGTGTCATGGCTGGTCGTCTTAACTTTACACTTGAGCAGTCTACTGAATTTGATCTCGACAGCATTCCTGAAGCTTCTGAAGATGATATTGAAGACGGCTTAGATGACAGTGTAGATCATGATGATTTAGCAGACATTAATGAGGTAGAAGTTGATGCTGCCACGCAAGATCATTCAACAGAACAACAGCCCAAAGCTGACTAAATAAACCATCAAACTCACTGATTGGATTGATTGTCTGACAAAATCCATCATATGATGATAATGAAATGTCCTGTATTGCTAATCACAATGCAGGATTTTTTTTGGATACTGAACTTATTGGATGTGTACGACATCACATAAAAATAAGGACAGCCCATGAAATTACTCTCCCGCCTTAGAAATTCAAAAATAGGCTCATCAATTGAATATAAAATTAAGCCACGTAAAGTGAAGTTTGAATGGCAGGACACGCAAGTCGATTGGGTTCCCAATCAACCTTTCGTTAGCTACTTCATTAATGAAATTAATATGATCTTACCTGCGGGCGAGTTTTGGTTCTGCCGTCTTTACAACAAAGTTCTTCCACAAATTACCGATCAAAAGTTAAAAGATGACGTTCAAGCCTTCATTCGCCAAGAAGCCATGCATGCTCAAGCGCATAACTCGGCAAATAAAGAATATTTATCCCAGCGCAATATCAGCATTCAACGCAACTTAGATGTGATGGATTTTCTCTTTGGAAAATTACTGGCCGATCAGCCTTTAGGTTTCAATGTGCCAAAAGCGCTTGATCATCAATGGGATCTTTTCCGCCTCGGCATTGTGGCAACCGTTGAACATATGACTTGTGTCTTGGGTAAATACGCCCTTTACAATAAAGAATGGGAACGTTTGGGCGCAGATGCCAACATGCTCGATTTAGTGAAATGGCATGGTGCCGAAGAAATTGAACATCGTACAGTTGCATTCGATTTATATCGTCATCTCGGCGGTGGTTATATTTCACGTTATTATCAAAGTGTGATTGTGATTGCAGCAGTACTTGGTCTATGGGTCGATGGCGCAGCACATATCATGAAACAAGACCCACGCTATGCGTCTATTCAACCTGCTGCATATAAACCTTGGATTTGGCGTGAATGGGCGCGTATTGCACAAAAAGACAATCGCCTACTCCCACATCCATTTTGGTTGGTTTCACAACAATTGGGCTATTTAATGCCTTGGTATGATCCGGTACATGAGGCTAAAACTGAAGATGCAATTGCCTATCTAGATCAATCGCCTGCGGCAAAACGCGCAACGCTTAAAGTGGCCTAGACTTAAACTAAAAATTTCCACCGATCAAAGCAGGAGTTCACTCCTGCTTTTTTTTAAGTGAGTTAATACGACCAAACTTGATACATTTTTTTGTTTGTCTATCTACGAAAAGGTTTAAGCTTATACTCTACAGCACGACTCATAACAATAAAAAGGAACGTTGAATGCAGCCACATATCACCATGATTACCTTGGCCGTTCAGGATCTTCAAGCATCTTTTGAGTTTTATCACCAAGGCTTGGGTTTAAATAGCGCAGGGATTTTGACATACTCCCACCACTTTCGACTAGCTCAAGTGGAGGATTCTAAAAGCAAAAGCTCTTAGGCGACTTCCTCACGGATTTCACTTGCTTTCTGCTTCACAAGGCGACCTTTACCGCATCCACCCT
>NZ_VOYM01000092.1:0-9343 GCF_013420285.1 Acinetobacter sp. YH01019 | reverse complement strand
AGAAGTGAAACCTCTTAGCGCTGATGGTAGTGTGGGGTTACCCATGTGAGAGTAAGTCATCGCCAGCTCATTATTCAAAATCCCCCTAACTCTTATGAGATAGGGGGATTTTTTTATGCAATAAAAAAGGATAAGGGGAGTAGGCATTATAAAAAAGGATGAGACCTTGGAAAAATTAGCAACGTTTAGATCAAATATTCCATCAAATCGTAGGTTTAAAAACGGTTCAAGAAGCGTATTTACAGAGCTTTTAGCATCAAATAATCGTTATGAAACAGATTAAATAGTTCCAAAGAACTGCGACAAAATAAGTTGGAGCATGTTTTTTAAACAAACACTCAAGCTTTCAGTTAGCATTAGAAAAAACTATCTTTAATTTAATTAAAGGATTGGTTAAATTTTGAAAGATTTTACTGAATATAAATAGGTATTTAAGCTTAAAAAAATAGGCCTAAAATCATATATTGATAATTAAATAATATTCATAAAAAAACATGAAAAATAAATGAATAAACATATATTTAGAATGCATATATCTCATTAAACATACGTCTAATATCGCTAGAAATCTGACTTCCGTATATTCCGTCGCTATTGAATATTAGTGAAATATTCAATGAATGTTATGGACAAGTACTCATGGGAGATGAGAACGATGACAACGGAAAAAATAGACATAAATTCTGTAGTCGATAAGGCTAAGTTTACCCCGTTCCACTTCAATGTTGTGGCTTGGTGTTTATTGATTATTTTATTTGATGGCTACGACCTAGCAATCAATGGTGTGGTTTTACCTTTACTCATGCAAGACTGGGGCTTAAGTGCGATGCAAGCGGGAATGCTTGCCAGTACTGCGCTGGCAGGTATGATGTTTGGTGCCATGTTCTTTGGTTCACTCGCAGACAAGATTGGCCGTAAAAAAGTCATTATGATCTGTATTGTTTTGTTTAGTGGTTTGACCTTCGCTGGTGGCTTTGCGTCGAATCCAACAGAATTTGGTATTTTGCGTTTCTTGGCTGGTTTAGGGATTGGCGGTGTAATGCCTAACCTTGTGGCTTTAACGTCCGAATACGCACCGCAGAAGATGCGTAGCACACTCGTCACGACGATGTTTAGTGGTTATGCCGTTGGTGGTGTGATGGCGGCACTTTTAGGTTCATGGTTCACCCCTGACTTTGGCTGGCAAATCATGTTCTTTATTGCGGGGATTCCACTTTTCCTTTTACCTGTCATTTGGAAATTTTTGCCTGAATCTTTGGCATTTATGGTGAAAGAAAACAAACAGGAAAAAGCCCGCAGTATCGTGAAGCGCTTAGCGCCTGAAGTGAAAGTGACTGAAAATACAGTGTTCACTTTACCGCAAGAAAGCGTGCCTGAAGCTGCTAACGTGGTGAGTTTGTTCCGCCGTGGTCGTGCCGTAAATACATTATTGTTTTGGGTTGCGTTCTTTACGTGCCTATTGACCATGTATGCGCTAAGCAGCTGGTTACCAAAACTGATGATGGCAGCCGGTTATTCTATGGATAACAGCTTGATGTTCATGATGGTCATGAATGTGGGTGCTGTTGTAGGTATTGTGGGCGGTGGCATCTTGGCTGACCGTTTCCATTTAAAACCTGTATTGATGGTTTTAGGAATGATGGGTGCGATTGTAATGAGCTTGATGGGCTTCCAATCGAATCAGTTCTTGCTATACATCTTGGTGTTCTTGGCAGGTGCAGCATCTATTGGTTCGCAAATGCTGCTGTACAGCTATGTGGCGCAGTATTACCCACTTGCTGTACGTTCGACAGGTATTGGTTGGTCTTCTGCGATTGGACGTATGGGTGCGATTGTAGGGCCTATTCTAATTGGTGGTTTGCTCGGTATGAACTTACCTGCGCACTTCAACTTCATGGCAGTGGGTTTACCTGTGCTAATTACTGCAATTGCGGTTGCATTGATCATGCATGAAAATGACAGCGATAAAATTGAAGTAAAAGATGCTTCTACTGCGAAAGCATAAGTTGTGATTTTTAAAAAGAAAAGCCTCCGTAAGGGGGCTTTTTTATTTTTATCTGTATATTATTATGAGTGAAATCTAATCACAAAAAATATTTATATGTACAATTCAACTTTTACCTCGAATAATAATCAGGAAGAAAGTAATCGACTTATCTTAGATTTAAAGAGAATAATAGAAAAAGAGTTTGATGCTACTGATTGGAGTGAGCTTGGCCTCCTAGTAAATGCTGATCATATTATTAGTAATCATCCAAGGTTGCTAAGAAGTCTAAGTTGGGGGGATGGGGATTATGGGGCGTGTATTATTGATGTTCTTAAGACAATCCGAATAGATAATCCCCAGAACTTACAAAAAATTAAAGAATATTTAGATCATCGCAGTGGAGATAAAGATACATTGCATGTATCGAATCAAATAGCAGAAAAAAAGATCACCTTTTCTCCTTCAGTATTTGCAGTACCTGAAGTGAACGTTGAAAATGATCTTGTAGCGGTAATGATGCCTTTTTCAGGTTTTGATAATGTTTATAGTGCTATTAAGAATGCCGCAGAAAGAGCTAATTTAAGATGCTTAAGGGCTGATGATATTTGGGATAATAGTACAATTATTCAAGATATCTTTGACTTAATTTTTAAATCTAAAATAGTAATTGTGGATTTTAGTGGTAAAAATCCTAATGTAATGTATGAAACAGGAATTGCTCATACATTAGGTAAATTGGTTATTCCTTTGGCCCAAAGTGTAAATGATATCCCATCTGATATGATTCACCATAGAGCCTTAACCTATTTAAAAAATGGTGAAGGATTGGAACGATTGGAGAGTGATCTTTATCAAAAGCTCATTAAGCTAAGTGAAAGTTAGGAAATATATATGCAATTTAATTCTATCTCCCCAATCCCCGAAGATGATGAAGAACTACATCTGCCTGAACTGGTGTACTGGGCATCATTAGGGGAACTGGCTGAAGTCGAAAAATCTTTGGCAAATGGCACTGATGTAAACTCAGCCGACGAAGAAGGCTATAGCGCACTGCATGCAGCATCGGAAAACGGCTATTTGGACGTAGTGAAGCTCTTGGTAGAGAAAGGGGCAGACGTACAGCACAAAACCCAATACACAGCATTAGAGCTTGCAGAAATGGCAGGCAATGATGATGTGGTAGCGTACTTAAAAAATTTGTAAGCCATATATTTTATAATGTCTATTCATAAAATACCCGCATGCAATATGCGGGTATTTTCATTTTAGTATTGTTGCTGTTGCTGTTGCTGTTGCTGTTGCTGTTGCTGTTGCTGTTGCTGTTGCTGTTGCTGTTGCTGTTGCTGTTGCTGTTGCTCAAGCTCCTGCTGAATCGCTTGATTAAACGCAGGCAAGTCATCTGGACAACGAGAAGTAATTAGCACCCAACCGCCCGTATTGCAGCGATGCACTTGCTCATCAACCCAATGCGCACCCGCATTTTCCAAATCCAAACGAATACTTTTATAGGACGTCAGAGTTTTATCACGAATTCGTTCAGCATTAATGAGCGCCCAAGGACCATGACAAATTGCAGCAATAGGTTTTTGATGGTCAGCAAAGTTTTGAATAAGTCGCAGCGCATCTTCATCGATCCGTAGATGATCTGCATTGACAGTTCCCCCCGGAATTACTAACACATCATAGTCTTCAGCATTTACGCTGCTTAATTGGGCATTGGGTTGAACTTCAGCTTCGACCTTTTTGTCTGCTTTTACTGTTTGGACGACCGCATGTTTAATAGCGGCATGAATGGCTTCTATTCCCTTTTCATTTAAATAATTTAAGGGTTGGATCAGCTCGTCATGTTCAACACCGACATTTGACGTTATCACTAAAGCTTTTAAAGTCATGATTGGCTCCTTGCAATGAGGATTGTCTACCACGCTAACAAGCTGACGGATTTGGGTATGTAATAATTTCGCAGGAAACTGTAAGAAGTTTTGACAGAGATGTTATGCGAAAGTTCTAGATTAGCGTGAACTCTTAAAAAATCAGCTTGAAAAAAAAACCCCAACATCCTGTTGGGGTTTTCTTCGTATTTCGTATTTTAGATACAACTCCATGTCATATCTCACGTCCTGATGCAGAAACTATTCTTATTGTTTTTCTGTTTCGGAAACTTCCTGTTTCCTGATAACTGTAGATTAGGCCTGTTTGAATAAATTGAATAGCCGTAATAATCTGCATCACGTGTAAGCCTAAGCGTACAAAATTATCCTGTTACGATTATTTCAATATTTCACATAATTAATTTATTAGAATCAAATAATTATAAAGGGATAAGGAATTGGATAATGAAAATGAATGTGACATTTCGAACGGCTTGTGTGTTATTGGGTATCTTATCGACAAGTGCTTGTCATGCAGAAAATAACACGAAAAAATTAGAAAAAAATATTGAAAATTCAGTATCACTACAGCAACTTGAGCAAGATTACCAAATTAAAAACATTGCTCAATTTGATGAGCCTTGGGCGTTTCAACAACTCCCAGATGGACGTTTTTTATTGACGGAGAAAAAAGGTCAGATTGTCATTTTTAATCCCGCGACTCAACAGAAGATCACAGTTCAGAACCCACCAAAAGTGGCTTATGGCGGTCAAGGTGGCTTAGGCGATATTGTGCTTGATCCGCAATTTAGCCAAAACGGTCTTATTTACCTCAGTTATGCCGAGGCTGGAAAAGGCGGTTATGGGGCGGTGATTGAGCGCGCTCAGCTTGATCTAACAGCGGCACAACCGAGCTTAAAACAGCGAAAAATTATTTGGCAGCAAGTACCGAAAGTAGAAGGTCAAGGGCATTATTCACATCGGATGCACTTTGGTACAGATGGTAAACTTTGGGTTAGTTCAGGTGAACGTCAGAAGTTCGATCCTGCACAAGATATGCAGTCTAATTTGGGTAAAGTGCTACGCTTAAATAGTGATGGAACTCCTGCTGTAGATAATCCATTTCAGACTCAAGGTCCGATTGCACAACAAGTGTGGAGTTTAGGGCATCGTAATCCCTTAGGACTCGCATTTGATTCTAAACAACAGCTTTGGGTACTGGAAATGGGTCCGAAAGGAGGGGATGAGCTTAATTTGGTACATCGAGCTAAAAATTATGGCTATCCAATCGTTTCAAATGGTGATCATTACGATGATAAACCGATTCCAGATCATCATACACGTCCTGAATTTGAAGCACCGCTCATCAGTTGGACACCTGTGATTTCACCATCCAGTCTGATGTTTTATCAGGGCGATCGTTTCCCACAGTGGAAAAATAAGGCGCTGATTGGTGGCTTATCTTCACAAGCGATTGTAATTGTTGATACAGAGCTTAAACCTGTCCAAGAAATACAACGAATTGCCATGCCACAGCGTATTCGTGGACTCATTGAAGCCAAAGATGGCAGTATTTGGGGCATTGAAGATGGAGAAAAGGCATGGTTATTCAATATTGAACCGAAAAGTGCGATCAAAAAATAACCAAAATTTAAAATTTAAAAAAAAAGCCCCTTCGGGGCTTCTCTAATTTGGTACATCCATTAAATGACATACTTCAGTTAAGCTGCATAGTGCTCATCCGCGTTAAACATATTGGCTTGAATCTGAATTAACTTACGATTGCCTTGCTCGCCATTCATACGCCAATGCGCAATTTTAATATTATCTACAATGGCGACATCCCCCTTTTGCCATTGCAACAATAAAGCATCTTGATACATGGCATTAAAAAATTGCTGTTTTTCTTCATCAGTCCACTCAATTTGTTGACCTTGATGATTGTAAATTTCCCAAGTTAATTGCATGCCATCTGCGGTGGAATCAATCTCAATTTCCCCACGATTCAAAAAGCAATCTTTAGCGGCCCGATGCGCAAATGGATTGGTATTATTCGCAAAAGCCCAAGGTTGAATCACACGTTTTTTGGTGTCTGGATGATGAATCACGAGTGGACAACGTTGTAGGGTTAATTTAGCCTTTTTATCCTGCCGCATTTCTAAACTGAATGGACTTTTCTTTAATAATAAGCGATCGAATACACTGATTTTTCGCGCAGAAACATATGAAAAATGATTCCATGCACCTAAATATTTTTCTTGAAGATGCTTGGGTAAATTTTCCCATATATGTTCTAAATTATTGAATCCTGTTTCGGCCAAATAGGTCGAAGGCTCCTGACAGAATAAGGCAATGTAGCGTGAACGTTCGGAACGTACACCGCCTTCAACATGTGGACCTTGTACTGAATTTTCCACGGGTCCGAGTTGCACTGTATTACGATCAATATAACGTCGATAATCTCCTGCACCTAAAATACGTTCACTGTATTTACGCAGCCAAGATGCAACCCAGCCTGGCATGTTAGGGTTAAACGCATTCCACGGTTGAAACTGAAAATATTGCTCAATCAACTGATTAAATTGTTCAGGTTGTTCGACCTGAAATCCTCGAAATAGCACAATGCCATTTTTATGGATTTGCTGCATGAGCTCTTGGCGATGTGCACCAATATATTGAGCTAAATCTTGCATGCTATTATGAGTTGGATCGGCATGAAAAATACGGGTGAAGCTGTTTAACTGGTCGTACTTCAGTTGCATAGTCAATTCTCGAATTATTAGTTTGATTTTTTATTGTTATCGCTTAATCCCTAAGCGGTGACATTTAGGCTGCTAAAAACACAGCGTATATTTTGTTCGATGTCATTCGCGATTATAAGTACAGTTTTGCTGTCAGGGTGTAAGTTTTGTTTAAAAATGGCTTATTTACGATGAAGTAACTGAAGATGCTATTTGCAGAACAACGTATTGCTATATAAATAAAAAAGCCCCGACATCCTGTCGGGGCTTTTTAGATTCATTCTAAAGGTATGACTCCTGTCATACCGGTCAGCTTCCTGCTGTTGTGCATTCTTTATTTTTATTGCAAGACATCCTGTCTTTGTATGCTTTTACTATAGGCGTTACTGTAAAAAGGCTAAAGCGCTAAAGACCTAAGTCTGTGTAAGAAAATACCGACACATATATGCCAGACAGCGTAATTTTATAGATTTCCATAATATTCAAACGTCTATAATAACCAGAGTATTCGCATGTCAGCCACGCAAATTGACATCAGAATGCAATACAGTCTAGAACAAGAACAACAGCTTTTGCATGCTGTATTTGACGCATTAGAACAGAGTTTTCAACTTCCTCAATATGACCGTAATATTCGACTACAGGTACATATGCCTGAGCGCTTTCAAGTATTTGATCTTTTAACCCAACCCGAGCTTTTTACCCATATTACGATTGATTGCTTTGCTGGGCGTAGTTTAGACACCAAACGAAAACTCTATCAGCTGATGGTGCAAAATTTAGCAGTATTGGGCATCCCTCAAGATCACATCATCATTACTTTAAGGGAAATTCCTTTAGAAAATTGGGCAATCCGTGGTGGGCAGGCCGCTTGTGATGTCAATTTAGGTTTTAAGGTCGATGTTTAGTCTGTGCAAATACATGGATTGTTGCTTTCACGGAGCCTAAACGAAAAAAGCCCCGACATCCTGTCGAGGCTTTTTCGGATTCATTCTAGCGGTATAACTCCTGTCCTACCGTAAGCTTCCTGCTCATTGTCTTATCATTGTTGTTTTATGTTCAGTGACATCCTGTCTCTGTATGATTGAACTATAAAAGTATTTTAATAGCGTGAATAGTGTCTATTCTCGGCAGTCTGTGTAAGCTAAAACGTACAATAATCTTTTGAATGAAAAGGTGTCCTTTTGCATTTTTGTGAGCTCTGCATGGCTGTCAATAGACCCAAATAAAGATCTAAGTACGATGGCGTTATTGTTGTACTCACCGTTTAAAAGGCATGGATGTTACATATATTTTCGATTAATTGATTGAAAGGTGAACTAATTTAATAGACATTAAAAATTCATAATGAAAAAAACAGGGAATAAGAATCATGCTAAAAAATGTTTTTAACGGTCAAAAATCTAAAGTATTGCCAATTGCATTGGGCAGTACTTTGCTATGTTTATCATCGATCAGTTGGGCAGCATCGCCTGCTGAGATCAAGAAGATAGCCGAAGCACAAAAGGTGGGCTATTTAGATACTTTAAAGACTTTGGTGAATATTGAATCTGGAAGTAAAGACATTGAAGGCTTAAATCAGATTTCGAAGGTGGTTGCAGATCAGCTCAAAGCCACTGGGGCTGTGGTGGAAATTATTCAGCCCAAAGAAATTATGAAACTTGATGGTGCACCTGATCAGACAGGACCAATTGTCAAAGCAGTGCTTAAGGGCAAAGGTAAAACGAACATCATGCTGCTTGCACATAATGATACGGTCTATCAAAAGGGGCAGTTACAGGGACAACCCTTTCGAATTGATGGAAATAAGGCGTATGGCTTAGGCATCTTAGATGATAAACAAGGGGTTGCTGCCGTTATTCATGTCTTAGATATGTTGAAAAAATTAAAATATCAAGATTATGGAACGATTACGGTTTTAATTAATTCGGATGAAGAAATCAGCTCACCTGGTTCACGTCAAATGATTATGGATAACGCTAAAAATCAGGATGTTGTACTTTCTTTTGAAACAGGCGGTTTAGATGGAAGTCTGATGTTGGCAACCAGTGGTATTGGTGCAGCTTATTTAGATATTAAAGGGCGGGGCGCACATGCAGGGGTTAAGCCAGAAGCAGGTGTCAATGCATTGTCTGAATTGGCTTTTCAAATTCAACAATTAGAAAATCTTTCAAATCCTAAGACTGGTTTAAAGCTGAATTGGACAGTTGCAAGCGCTGGTAAAACTCGAAATGTCATTCCAGATCAAGCTACAGCACAGGCAGATGCACGTTCTCTAAAACCCCAAGATTTTGCTGAATTAGAAAAGACTTTAAAGCAAAAAGTGAAAACTAAAAAATTGGCAGAAAGTCAGGTCGATGTAAAATTTGAAGTGCGTCGTCCACCGTTAGAAGCCAGCCCACAAGCTAAAAAATTAGCCGCGAAAGCGCAGCAGATTTACACAAATGAATTAAAGCTGCCTATGAAAGTTGAAACGACCGCTTGGGGTGGTGGAACTGATGCTGCATTTGCTGGAGTTACATCAAAAGCTGCAATTATTGAAGGGATTGGCATGTCTGGAGATGGATTACATTCAGACAAAGCCGAATATATTTTGACGGATTCTATTGTGCCACGCGAGCCTGTAAATAATTTTGTGTAATTGCTTTTCATAAATTTAAAGGTGATTGCTTAAGCGGTCACCGAATTCAATAATAAAGCGGCTCATGGCTAAACGCCAGTCGCGAATAGGCATATTCCACTTT
>NZ_VOYM01000091.1:0-9391 GCF_013420285.1 Acinetobacter sp. YH01019 | reverse complement strand
TGTTCCACTTTAGATATTTGTTTAAGATGAGATGTAACTCATTGAAATGTGTCATCATATTCGTCGTCAGAAAACAAGTATTATGCCATTATTTCAATGAGTTATCTTTTTTTGTCGTGTACAAAGATGATTTTGGTAAGACACGTAGCTTAGTTGATATTGAGGAAGCCAAAACTTTACAAGAACAAGCAAATGTTTTGGTTAATTTAGATGAAGTCTCGCTTGAAGTTGCGAATGCAATAATTAATATAAAACGTTATCAAGAAATCACCAAAATTGCCAACCAACAGATTGCCGGTGTAAGTCGAATTGCTGAAATTGCAAATTTGCGTGCAAAAGCAGGGATTAGTAGTCAGGCGGATCCAATCCAAGCGCAATCTAATTTAGAAGCAGCAGAGTCAAATTTAATTGTGCAAGAAACACAGTTAAAACAATATCAGCAGCGTCTGCGTACATTATTGGGTTTTGATGTATCAAATATTAATTGGGTTATTCCAGACCGAATTTTAACTGCTGCTGAATTGTATAAAGATCCTGATTTTAAAATGATCCCAAGTATGATGCAGGCGCAAGCAGGCGTTGAAGTCGCAAAATTACAAAAGCAGCAATCTAAACTGAGTGCTTATCCAACCATTAATGTAAAAGGCAGTTTAAGTCAGGCAGTTAATGGGCGTAATCCAAATAATAATGAAGATGATGGTCTTTATAGCTCAATCATGTTGGAAGCGACCAGTAATCTCTATCAAGGTGGGGCCGTTGCTGCGCAAACACGTGCTGCAAGTTATGCTGAAGAAGCTGCAAAGGCACAAGTGAATACAGTGTATTTGGATGTAGTAGATCAGGTACGTTTAATTCGCGAACAAATTGAAAATAAAAAGCGTCAAATGTCTGTACTGGTACAAAGACGTGAAACAACGGTTCGCACAAAAGAGCTTTATCAAGAGCAATATAAATTAGGGACACGTACAGTTGTTGACCTATTAAATGCGGAACAAGCTATTCATAGTGCAGCTCAAGAAATTGTGTCAGCGCAATATGATATTTACGCTTCACTTGCTCAATATATTCAAGTGACAGGACGTTCACGAGATATTTATGAACTTAATAATATGTCTATTCAGGGGTTTGAAGTCCAGCCATGAGTAATACCATAAATTATCAGCCTTGGCTTCAAGCGGTATTGAATATTGCCAAGCACTATCGAATTGAACCTTCTGAAGAGCGTATTCGCCTACAACTGGATTGGAATCAACATAATAATGCTGATGAACTTGTTCAAGTGATGGCACGCCAAATTGGTTTAAGTGTTCGTAAAAATAAATACGATATTAATTTACTAAATCCATGGCGCTTGCCGGTACTGGTTGAATTTGTCAGTGGTGAAGTGGGCGTTGTAGAACGTATAGATGTAGATGGCAATGCCAGCGTACAACTCAGTGGCGATGAAGGTTTATCACAAGTTTTTTCACTCGATCGTTTAGCAAATGGCGTACGTAATATTTATATCTTGCGTCCTGAATCTTCAGTGCCAGATGCTCGTGTCGATGAATACATCAAACCATTTGAAAAAAATTGGTTTTGGTCCATTGTTCTGAAAGATTGGAAGCGTTACATCGATATTATGTTTGCCTCTTTAATGGCAAATATTTTGGCGCTGGCTACTATTTTATTTTCGATGAATGTTTATGACCGAGTGATTCCATCACAGTCAGTGCCGACACTTTGGGTACTGGCAGGTGGTGTACTCATTGCAGCTATTTTTGAATTTACGCTGCGTGTTTCACGTATTTATTTATCGGATATTATTGGTAAACGTGCAGATTTAAAAATTTCTGACCGTGTATTTGGGCATGCACTTCGCATTAAAAATAGTGAACGTTCAAAATCAACAGGTACATTCATTTCTCAAATTCGTGAGCTTGAAGGTGTTCGTGAAATGGTGACCTCCACCACGGTCACAGCAATTGCTGATCTACCATTTTTCTTTTTGTTCTTATTCATATTCTGGCTGATTGGCGGCAACCTGTTTTGGGTAATGTTGTTGGTTGTGCCACTGATGATTATTCCTGGTATTTTGGCACAAAAGCCTTTAGCGAAATTGGCACAAATGGGGATGCGAGAATCTTCAATTCGTAATGCATTATTGGTTGAATCTGTACAAGGTATGGAAGATATCAAGTTATTACGTGCTGAATCACGCTTTCAAAATCAGTGGAATCACATGAATGAAGTGTCTGCTGATGTCAGTATGCGTCAACGTAAAATTGTTGGTTTGATGTCTGCTTGGACACAAAAAATACAAGGTTTAACCTTTGCCATAGTTGTATTGGTCGGTTGTTTCGCAGTAATGAAAGGTGAAATGACCACTGGTGCTTTGGTAGCCTGCTCAATTCTATCCTCGCGTATGTTAGCGCCAATTTCCGCACTAGCTGGGGTACTGGGTCGTTTACAACAAGCGAAAGTGGCAAAAGCAGGCTTAGATGAGTTGATGAAAAAGCCTGTGGATCAGCCTGATTATTCGCACTTAATTCATAAGCCTGTTATTAGTGGTGATTATGAATTGAATGGCGTGTCATTCAAATATGGTGAAGATGATCCACGTCCAAGTTTAATCATTCCAAAACTTGAAATTAAAGCTGGTGAGAAAATTGCAATTTTAGGGCGTAATGGAGCAGGTAAATCGACCCTGTTACAGCTCTTATCAGGCATGCAAACACCAGTACAAGGCAAAATTAAACTTGACGGTATTGAGCTGGCATTAATTGATCCAGCCGATGTCCGCCGTGATATGGGCTTACTGAATCAAAATGCACAATTATTTTATGGTTCAATTCGTGAAAATTTAACTTTAGGTGCACCACTTGCGACAGATGAGCAGCTCATTGATGTGCTTAAAATCACGGGCGCGTTAAGTTTTGTACAAGAGAAAAAAGAAGGTTTAGACCACATTATTTTAGAAGGTGGTGTAGGTTTCTCTGGGGGGCAGCGTCAAGCATTACTCCTAGCACGTTTGTTAATTCGTCAACCGAATATCTTGTTATTGGATGAACCGACCGCTGCGATTGATGATGTATCTGAAAAACAATTAATTGATCATCTCAAAGGCTATTTACAAAATCGTACCATGATTGTTGCAACACATCATCGCGCTGTATTGGAACTTGTTGACCGTATTATTGTGGTGAATGAAGGTAAAATTGTGATGGATGGGCCTCGTGATCAGATTTTGAATCAAAATCAGGGTGCACCTAAACGTGCAACAGGGGCATAAATCATGAGCGATAATAAGCAAGAAGTAAAACGTTCAAATGCTGTCAGTTTTAAAGAACCACCATTACCAAAAACGAGTTTAATTATTTGGATTATTACCATTGGTTTGGCAGTACTTTTAATTTGGGCATGGTTATTCAAATTAGAAGAAGTTTCAACGGGTACAGGTAAAGTAATTCCTTCATCTAAAGAGCAGATTATTCAGTCTTTGGAAGGTGGTATTTTAACCAAATTAAATGTGAAGGAAGGCCAAATTGTTGAACAAGGACAAGTCCTTGCGCAATTAGACCCAACACGTTTTGAATCGAATGTGGCTGAGACTGAGTCACTACTGGTGGCAGCTCGTGCGACAGCGGCGCGTCTTCGTGCAGAAGTGAACGGGACTGCTCTAACATTTCCCAATGATGTGTTAAAAATACCTGCATTAGTGAATGAGGAAACAGCACTGTATCATTCACGTCGTGCGAATTTGGATGAATCACTATCAGGTCTAAAACAAGCCCTGGTACTTGTACAACAAGAATTGGCGATGACTGAGCCTTTGGTGGCAAAAGGTGCAGCGAGTGAAGTTGAAGTTTTACGCTTAAAGCGTTCAGCCAATGATTTGCAAAATCAAATGAATGACGTACGTAACCAGTACTATGTCAAATCTCGCGAAGAGCTTTCTAAGGCAAATATGGATATTGAATCACAACAGCAAGTGGTTCGTGGTAAATCTGATACGCTCAGTCGTACTGTTTTTAAATCACCAGTCCGTGGTGTTGTTAAAGAAATTGATGTTATGACTTTAGGCGGGGTGATTCCTCAAAATGGTAAGTTAATGACTATCGTGCCTTTAGATGAGCAGCTTTTAGTTGAAGCACGTATTTCGCCACGTGACATCGCTTTTATACGTCCAGGGCAAGAGGCTTTGGTTAAGATTACTGCTTATGACTATTCAATCTATGGTGGTTTAAAAGGAAAAGTGACGGTAATTTCGCCTGATACCTTACGTGATGAAGTTAAACAAGATCAGTTTTACTATCGTGTGTATATTCGGACAGATAGTGATAAGTTGACCAATAAAGAGGGTAAGGACTTTAGTATCACGCCTGGTATGGTCGCAACAGTCGATATCCGTACAGGTTCGAAAACAGTACTTGAATATCTGGTTAAACCGTTTAACAAAGCCAGCGAAGCTTTGCGTGAACGATAATGTAATAGTTGTTTAAAAAGCCTCCTCTATGGAGGCTTTTTTTATCGGTAAGTCTTTCAAAATAGATATAATCATTGTTCCACTTAGTTCGAATGAAGATATGGCATTTACACTTTCTACACAGGTTTGTTTTGAAGAGGACATTAAGAAAAGTCGTTTTCAGGCGATAGCTGTCCCTGTAGAAAATGAACAGGCTGTTAAAGACTTTTTAGAAGCGAACCGTGATATCTCCACAACCCATCAATGTTGGGCATGGAAAATTGGTCATACTGTACGCTTCAATGATGATGGTGAACCTTCAGGAACAGCAGGGCGACCAATTTTAGCAACAATAGAAGGCAATGATTTAACCAATGTGCTGGTTTTGGTAAATCGTTGGTATGGCGGCGTTAAGTTAGGTACAGGTGGATTAGTCCGTGCTTATGGTGGCTGTGCAGGTCAATGTTTAATGCTTGCTGAAAAAATTGAGTTAATTGAAAAGAAAAAAGTGCAGTTTAGTTGTCAATTTAATGAGTGGGCAATTATTCAATATGACTTAAATCAACAAAAAATAGAATTTCAAGAAGAATATACTGCGACAGGCGTAGATATTGAAGCAGCGCTACAGGTTCATCAGATCGAACCACTTGCAATTAAACTTCAAGATGTGAGTAGAGGGCGCGAGCAGTTAAAAATAGTGGATGAATAATGTATTCATTTCTCTTGTGAGGCAATTTGTCTCAAACAACCAACCAAATAATTGAGATTAAACTAGATGACTGAGCAAGACCCACTACTGAAATATCGTGAACAGCATAAACATCGCTTGAATTACATGCCATGGTTGTATCGGTCGTTGAAACCAAAAAATAGAGTATGGGCCGAAGCTTGGCAAAAAGAATATCAAGAATATCTTATGTCGATGGAAACCGTTGAAATTGGTGAGAACTGTTTCATTTCACCACTCGCTCATATATTTGCTGAGCCAGGTCGAAAGATTAAAATTGGTGATAATACGTTTATTGCAGCAGATTGCACATTGCATGGGCCGCTTGAAATAGGCAGTGAAGTAGCGATAAATCATCACTGTATACTTGATGGTGGCCGAGTCGGAATTAAGCTACACGACCAAGTACGAATTGCTGCCTATTGCCATCTGTATGCTTTTGATCACGGCATGGATACAGATATGCCAATTTACCAACAAGCTGTACGCTCACAAGGAATCGAAATTGAACGTGATGTCTGGTTGGGTGCACATGTTGGCATAAAGGATGGTGTACACATAGCAGAACAAGCAATTGTTGGTATGAATAGTATGGTGACGAAGCATGTCGAAAAACGTGCGATTGTGGCAGGGAATCCAGCTAAATTTATTCGATATCGAGATTAAAACCATACATTTGTGCAAAAAATGGCTTTTAAACTTACACAAATGTATGCATCACGAAACAGAGTTGTGATAAGTTAAAAATAACAAACAACTTTTATAGCCAAGCAAAAATAAAACGAGGGCTAATCATGAAACGAGTTATCGCATGTATCGACTCTTCGCCATGCATTAATGCATTAGCAGATGCAGCGGCTTGGGTTGCAAAACAGACCAATCGTGAACTGGTTCTACTTCAAGTCCTTGACTATTACCCAGCAAGTTATCATCTAGGTGAAATTAGTGGTGTGATTGGTTTTGAAAGTAATGCCATGCTTTTAAAAGAACTGGCAGAGCTTGAGCAAAAACAAAGTGATCTAGCACTCGATTATAGTAATAATCTACTCAAACATATTTCTGAAATGATTCAGGACAAACATGGCATTCAAACCTCACACATTCAGGAAAAAGGCGACTTTTTAGAGCAGAGTTTTAATGTTCTTCAGTCTGATGACATTGTATTAATTGGACGTGTTGGTGAGCGCTCAGCAGAGCGTAATAAGCCATTAGGGAGTAATGTTGAAAACTTTATACGTGGTGCAAGCTGTACTGTAATGACTGTAGGGCCAACCTTTAAGCCACCTACACGGTTTATTTTTGCTTACGAATATTCGCCAACATGTGTTGATTTAATGAAACGCGTGGCTAAGAGTGATTTATTACGTATTTTACAATGCCATTTAGTCTATGTTGGTGATCATCCACAAATTTTAGATGATCCCAAAAACTTTTTAACCAATGCCGGACTGGATGTTGTCACTGAGTATCGTTATGGAGATGTTTCAGAAAATATCTTGGATTATCAACAAGAGCATGGTATTCAATTGATTGTATTGGGCGCATTTAGTCACAGTAAAATTCATCAATTCTTTTTAGGAAGTATCACCACCAGTATCTTTAGGAATTCGACTGTCCCTTTACTAGTTGTGAAATAAAAGTGTTTAGTTGTGGCAATTAAACAGGAATTTTAGACACAGATTAAAGTATTGATTTTGTATTTTTTATAACCAGAGTTATCCTCATATATTGTGGATAACTCTGTGTGTTGTTTTTGTAAGTTACTGTTTGTTAATTAAAATATTGTATTGATTGATTTTTAATCCAAATCAATCTTTGTACAATCTCAAGATTAATCAGTTATTTTACAATCGCAAGTGCGAAACCATCATGGCCTTTACAACCAACCGTTTGCAATGCGGTGCAAGATAAAATACGAGGATTATTTTGCATTGCTTTGAACATATCCCGTATACCTTCAATACTCGGTTTATGATTTTCTGGATTCAAAATATCGCCTGCACGAATGACATTGTCCAGCACGATAACTGTACCTGAATGTGAGAGATCCAGACTTAGCTCAAGATATTCAGGATAGCTTTGCTTATCCGCATCGACAAAAATAAAGTCAAAAGGTTCAGTATTTTCGGGTAGGGCACGTAAGATATCTGCAGCACGACCACATTTAAGATCAATCGTTTGAGGCAATTTTGCATTGTCGATATTTTCTTGTCCTAAAGCTGCGTGCGTATCACGACCTTCAATCGTTAAAATATAGCCATCGTCTGGAAGTGCACGTGCTAACCACATAGTGCTATATGCAGCAAAAGTTCCTAATTCCAAAACACGTTTGCACTTATTCATTTGAATCAACATTTGTAGCAACATGCCTTGATTTGCAGCTACGGCAAGATGGTCGGGGAAGCCACGTTCATCTGTATGTTTCAATGTCTGAGTGAGAATTGGATCTTCAGGAATTAAATGTGAATCGATGTAAGCATCAATGTCTGTCCACATTTGTTGCATGTTGTAGCACCTCATTTTTGATGAGAGCATTTTAAACCTTTCCATACATAGCGCAATTTATTGTTCAATAATCGCCTGTTTTATACACAAAAAAGACCTCAAAAGAGGTCTTGGTATGGCATTGTAATGTATTAGTAATTACACATTGAAGATCGTCGAGATAAATCTGGCCCCCAAGTGCGATAGCCTTGAGTATCAATATGAATTTGACCACTAGAATATAAGCCGAGCCCCATATTTAAACTCTGACCATGCTGTGCCCAAAATTGGCAAAGACGGAATTTCGTATTTTCAATATAGGCATAATCTTCAGGTTGAGGATAAGCAGGCCCAATACGAAAATCGATTGCGGAATTGAATAAGTGACGAGATGAATTTGCACCACCAGCACATTGGTTCAATGGCAGATCACGATAAACCGATGTCACTTCAAAGTCCGTTAAGATATTTGCTGCCACAAGATATTTAAATACACGCAGGGTGGAAATTTGGTTGGCCCACAGTTCACGATTTGGCACCATATACTCTGAACGGCCACATTTCTGCCAATCTCGCGCTGTACGCATAAGCTCAAAAGAAGGAATAATATTGCCAACACCATTTCTTTCAAGAAAGACCTCGTAATCACGTACTTTACGCAAATTATCTACAGATGCCACCCAGGAGTTGTAAGCATAAGGAACAACTTTAGGTTGCGATTGGCGAACGGTTGAGACTTTTTCTTGAGGAATGTAAATACGTTTACCGTCGTGAGTTGTAATAGTGTGGCCTTGTTTTTGTGGTGTACTGGTACAACCAATGAAAACAAGTGGGAAAATTGCAACGGACAATAATCCCTTAATTAAATGCTTCATTATAGAAATCAATTATTTATAAACTTGTTCTATTTTAATCTAATTTGAGTGAGAAATTTTGAATATTTTGCAATGAAATGTGTGCATTCGGTATAAAAAAAGATCAGCATGTGCTGATCTTTTTTGAATCTGTAAAATTACTTTTCAAGATATTGTAATTTATCAGTTTTGCCATTCCATTCTTCACGGTCAGCAGGTTGATCACCGATTTGAGTGATGTTTGGCCATTTTTGTGAAAGTTCAGTATTGAGTTCGATAAATACTTCTTGACCCTCTGGTAATTCATCTTCAGAGAAAATTGCATTTGCTGGACATTCTGGTTCGCATAATGCACAGTCGATACATTCGTCTGGATTAATTACAAGGAAGTTAGGACCTTCATAGAAACAGTCAACAGGACAAACTTCTACGCAGTCTTGATATTTACATTTAATACAGTTTTCAGTGACAACAAAGGTCATGGCGACAGCTACCTAAAAATATGGTTCTAATAACTAATAGTGTATTTTAGGCAAAAAATAGCACAACTAACAATTCCTTTTATTGATATTTATTATATGCAGTGCTGTTAAAATTACTAAAAACTGAACAATTTAACCAAAACAGCGATGTAATGATAATCATACTCAATAGCTGGCCTGAACTCACACTTTTTATTTAGCATTTTACCTTGAGCGTTTTACATTCAAAGCTACTCCTTTTTCAATTGGATTAAAAAAAGCCCCCTAATAGGGGTAATGCCAGTCAGTTAAGCAAAAAAAGTTAAAATGCTGTAAAAAGAGCGTATGTAAATACGCTCTTTTTTTATGAATTTATCTCAGAATCTAGATTTAACATTAAAACAAACCCTACCTTCACTTT
>NZ_VOYM01000090.1:0-9889 GCF_013420285.1 Acinetobacter sp. YH01019 | reverse complement strand
GATAAACTCAGTGCAAGGAGTTTTGATAGCCAAGTGAATGAGATCCATGCACGTGTAGCAGTTCTTAACAGATTTACGGAATTAGGTCGACCACTTACCCAAGTTACGCCTTAAATTTGGCTCAATTGGGGGCGCTTTGCATTTCAAATCTTTGTGCAACAAAGCCTATTAAATTCTAAGTTTAAAACTTAATTTAAACTGGGTAGATTTATTTTAGTAAAGGTGGCTTTATTTGAAGTCTGCTTGTGGCTTTGTATTATTAAAAAATCATCGGAAAGGAAAAGGTTTGGAAACTAGAAAATTTAAAATAGAGATCCTTGCATTATTAATTTCAACAGGGATGATTGGGGAGGTTAATGCTTCTGCACAATCAAACAAAGTTTTAAGTGTTGCTTTCGAAGCTCCAGATGATGGCTTTGATATGGTTAAAACGTATAATTACTACAGCGGTAATATCGCTGAGGCGATTTTTGAGCCTTTACTTAAATATGACTATCTTGCTAGACCTGTGGTTCTTGTGCCAAATACCATTGAGGCTATGCCAAAAATTGAGCAGGAAGGTAAGGTCTATACCTTTAAAATTAAGCGTGGCATATACTTTTCTAATGATGCGGCATTCAAAGGTAGGAAACGCGAGCTAGTTGCACAAGACTATATTTATTCAATTCAACGTATACTTGATCCAGCTAATCGATCACCGACTTACTCATTCATTGATGGCAAAATTTTAGGTGGTGATGAAGCTGTTGCTAATGCCAAAAAAACTGGAAAGTTTAACTATGAAGCTCAGATCGCTGGGCTTAAAGCGATAGATCCATATACTTTACAAATAAAACTCACACGACCTGATTATAATTTTCAATATATCTTAGCTTATGTCACTTTTGGTGCGACAGCGAAAGAAGTCGTTGCATTTTATGGCAATAAAATTGCGCAGCATCCTGTAGGTACTGGGCCTTATCAAATCAGTAAATATGTACCACGTAGCAAAATTGAGCTGATTGCCAATCCAAATTATCGTGGTTTTGTTTGGAATTTTAAGTCCACCGGTACTGCATGGGATAACCAATTAGTCAAAGAAATGTCAGGCAAAAAAATGCCACAAATTGGTAAAGTTTCGGTCAGTATCATTGAGGAAGAGCAATCGCGTTGGTTGGCGTTTAAAACTGGCCAACTAAATTTTGATAAATTGACATCAAATGCAGTACCTCAGGCTTTAGATGGAAATAAGCTTAAACCTGATATGCAAAAGCAGGGAATCAAGCTTTATCCAAACAAAGACGCAGAAATCACCTATACCATGTTCAATATGCAAGATCCTATTGTAGGTGGGACAAGTTTGGAAAAAATTGCTTTGCGTCGTGCAATTAGCATGTCATATAACCAAGCAGAATCTATTAAACAGTTATACCAAGGGCAAGCAGTTAAAGCTGAAATGTTTTTACCTGAAGGGGTCAGTGGATTTAATCCAAATTATAAGAGCAGTATTGGATATAACCCATTGTTAGCTAATAAGTTACTGGATCGTTTTGGTTACAAGAAGGCCGCAGATGGATACCGAAATTTGCCAAATGGCAAGCCTTTAACCCTCAAAATTAATACTGAAAATAGCTCAAAGTCTGTAATCCAGTCTGAGTTGTGGAAAAAGAATTTAGATGCGATAGGGATTCGAGTTGAATTTAAAGTAAGTAATTTTGCAGATAATTTAAAAGAAGCGATGCAGTGTAAATATATGATGTGGGGCGGTGCTTGGATTGCAGATTATCCTGAGGGTGAAAATTTCGCCCAATTGTTATATGGGCCGAACTCAGGGCAAGGTAATTTAAGTTGTTATCAATCTAAAGCTTATGATGCCTTATATAAGCAAGCGACAGCATTACAGCCAAAGCAAAGAACACCTCTTTATGAAAAGATGAATCGACAAATTGAAGCAGATAATCCTTGGATTATTCATTCAACCCGTTTACGCAATTGGCTTATTCATGCTGAAGTACAAGGCTATAAAACACATCCTATGATGAATACGAGCTGGCAATATCTAGATATTCAGCCAACTAAATAATAATTTTTCGGGATAACAATGAAGCAAAATTTGAAACTTAATTTAAAAGCGTTTGGTACGACATTTTTAGTCGGAGGGATGTTGCTTGCAGCGACCAGTTTTACTCAAGCAAAAAATCCTGCTGATCCAAATAAAGTTCTACGTTATATCTTTCCGGTTGCAGAAACAGGTTTTGACCCAGTAGGCGTACATGACCTGTATTCGGCGCACGTTAATACTTCAATTTTTGAAACTTTATTTACGTATGACTATTTAGCATCGCCTGCAAAATTAGTTCCCAAAACTGCTACAGCTATGCCACAAGTCAGTGCAGATGGCCTGACCTATACCATTCGCTTACAAAAAGGGATCTATTTTGCTGACGATCCAGTTTTTAAGGGTAAAAAACGTGAATTAACAGCCGCAGACTACGCATACTCATTTAAGCGTTTACTAGATCCTAATCTACGTTCTCCAAACAGTTGGTTGTTGGATGGGCGTATTGAGGGGATGGATGCAGTCCTCGAACAAGCAAAAAAAACAGGAAAGTTTAACTACGATGCTCCGGTTTCAGGGCTTCAAACCCCTGATCGTTATACATTGGTTATTCGTTTAAAGGCGCCAGATCAAAACTTTCCAATGTTGCTAGCGCATCAACCTGCATCGGCCATGGCACGTGAAGTTATTGAAAAATATCGAGACAAAGCAGGCTTTGTAATGGGGAGACCAGTTGGAACAGGCCCTTATATTTTAACGCGTTGGACACCCGGTTCACGGATCATTTTAAAAGCGAACCCGAACTATCGTGGTTTTGTTTGGAACTTTAAAGCATCAACTGCACAAGACCAAAAAATTGTCGATGCAATGAAAGGCAAGCAAATGCCTCAAATTGGTGTCGTTGATATACAAGTCATGGAGGAATCCCAGTCTCGATGGTTAACCTTTGCAAAAAACGAGGCAGACCTACTTGTTTTAGATGGTGATTTATCCGTTCAAGCCTTAAAGGATGGGCAGTTGAAGCCTGAGTTAGAGAAGAAAGGCATCCAGATGTCACGAATCTCTGATCCATCCATTGATTACCATTATTGGAATATGCAAAATCCGATTGTTGGTGGCTTCAGCAAAGAAAAAATTGCCTTACGTCGTGCCATGGCAATGGCCTATTCGGCAGATAATCAAATTAAAGTATTGATGAATGGTGATGCACAAAAATTACAAGCGCCAATTCCTTTAGGCGTTGCTGGTTTTGATCCACATTATAAGTCGAGCATTCCTTATTCTGTTAAAGCCGCAAATTTATTGTTGGACCGTTATAACTACAAAGTGGGTGCTGATGGATGGCGGACATTGCCGAATGGTAAACCATTGATTATCGAGATGACGCTGTCAGGAAATAGTAGTCGTAGTCAGCAACTTGGTGAGTTTTGGAAGAAAACATTAGATGGCATTAACATCAAAATGACCACAAAATCTATGCCTTTTGCCGAAGCATTAAAAGCCGAAAAACAATGTAAAACGATGTTTAAAGCCTCAGCTTGGATTGCAGATTATCCTGATGCTGACAACTTTATGCAGTTGTTCTATGGCAAAAATATCAACGTGACAAACAATGGTTGTTCAAAAATACCTGAATACGATCGTTTATATGAACAAACACAGCGCATGAAGCCCGGCCCTGAAAGGGATGCTGTTTATCGCAAAATGGCTCGAATTTTAGAAGTATACATGCCTGTACAAATTAACTATGCACGTTACAGAACAGTTTTGTCTCAACCGCGTGTTATTGGCTATAAAAAGCATCCTGTTCTAGCAACAGAATGGATGTACATCGATATTGACCCTAAGAAATAAAATGGAATAAAACTGGAGAAATTATGAAAAGCAACTTTATGCAATTGACCACGCTGAGTGTGTTAATGATGGGTGGTAGTCAGCTCGTTCATGCAGCAGAGACAACACGTAGTACTTTGCCAAAATTCCAAGCCAAAGATATTCCTGCTTTATGTGATGCAAATATTAAAAAAATTCAAAATGACTTAAGTGCTTTTGAACAAAAAAATATTAAGAAAAATGCAAAAGCGGCTCCAGTTCTTGCCGAATGGGATCAAGTCTTTTCAAAGTTTGAAGATTTTTACGGACCGATTGGACTTTATAGTAATGTTGATCCTGATGAAGCTTTACGTAAGGCCGCTGAAGATTGCGAAATTAAAATCAGTGAATTCCAAACATCAGTTTTTCAAAATCCAAAGCTTTATGAGCAAATTAAAAAATTAAAAACAAATGATGAAATTGAAAAAAAATATCGTCAGGATATTTTAGATAGTTTTGAAAATACTGGCGTTCAGTTAACAGCAGAAAAGCGTGCTCGCTTAAAAGCGATTTTTGATGAATTAGCGAAAATTGAACAAGAATATGCGCGTAATGTACGTGATAATGCTGAAAAACTTGAATTTACACCTGCCGAATTAAAGGGTTTACCTGACAGTTATATCTCAGGTTTAAAGAAAAATGAAAAAGGCAATTACTTATTAGGATTTGAGTATCCTGAATACCGTCCTTTTATGGAACTGGCTGAAAGTGATGATGCGCGTAAGCGTTATCAAACAGCATTTACACGCCGTGGTACTGAAAAAAATCTTGGCTTATTAAAACAAGCGATGGATTTACGCTATGAAATTGCACAATTATTCGGTAAGAAAAGCTATGCAGAGTGGGTGTTACAACATCGCATGGCCAAAGACCCTGCAACGGTAAATAAATTCCTTTCTGAAGTACATGCAACGGTTGCTCCACTTGAGAAAAAAGAAGTACAAACCTTACGTGAATTCAAAGCGAAGACTTTAAAAATACCTGTAGAAAAGGCTGAAATTAATCGTTGGAGCGAAGCATATTGGAGTGAAAAGCTTCGCAAAGAAAAGTATGAAGTAGATCAAGAGAAACTTCGTGACTATTTCCCAACACAAGCTTCACAGGAATGGATTTTTGCAATTTCATCTGACTTATATGGTATTGATTTCCAACCGGCGAAAGTCGATGTCTGGCAAGATGAAGTTGAATATTATGATGTAAAAGACAAAAAAACGGGTGAAATGCTAGGTGGGTTGTATATCGATAAATATCCACGCAAAGGCAAATATGGTCATGCTGCAGTTTGGGGTGTTAAAGGTGGCAGTACACTAACCAATCGTAAACCAATTTCTGCATTGGTAACCAACTTTAACCGTAAAGGGTTAAATAGTGATGAGTTGGAAACTTTTGTACATGAATTTGGGCACGCACTGCATGGCATCTTGTCAAATACACGTTTTGCATCTCAATCAGGCACCTCTGTAGAGCGTGATTTTGTTGAAGCACCATCTCAGATGTATGAAGAGTGGGCACGCCGCAAAGAAACATTATCGACATTGGCAAACTACTGTAAACCCGCATGTCCTCGTGTTGATGACGCTTTAATCAGTAAATTAAATGCAGTGCATAGTTATGGTCGTGGTTTGCATTATGCCCGTCAAACTTTATACGCACAGTTTGATATGGCTTTACATTCTACCGATGCTTTAAAAGTTCAACCTTTAGAAGTTTGGAAAAAGATGGAAGGTGCAACTGCTTTAGGATACGTGCCTACGACTGAATTCCCTGGGCAATTTAACCACATTATGGGCGGCTATCAGGTGGGTTACTACGGTTATATGTGGTCTGAGGTGATGGCTCTAGACATGCTTTCTGCATTTGGTGACAACCTCAATAATCCAGAAGTTGGTCAGCGTTATCGCAAGACGATTTTATCCCAAGGTGGCCAATATGAAGCTGAAAAAATCGTACATGACTTCTTAGGTCGTAAACCCGATAACAAAGCTTTCTTTGACGAAATTACAGGTCAACGAGTTAAGTAGGGACGACGCTTATGCTGGCATATATTATTCGACGGATATGGCAGATGATCCCAACAATGTTGGGTGTCG
This sequence comes from Acinetobacter sp. YH01019, assembly GCF_013420285.1. Lineage (NCBI taxonomy): Bacteria > Pseudomonadati > Pseudomonadota > Gammaproteobacteria > Moraxellales > Moraxellaceae > Acinetobacter > Acinetobacter sp. YH01019. The sequence goes on along the minus strand of NZ_VOYM01000090.1, from coordinate 3,889 downwards.
TTCTGCTTATATTCTTCCTATTTAACTGGGTTGGGGGCGATCCTGCATATATTTTGGCAGGTAAAATGTCGAACCCCGAACAAATTGAAAATATCCGTCAACAATTGGGCGTCGATCAACCCTATTACGTGCAATTGTGGATTTTTATTAAGCAAATTTTGACTTTTGACTATGGTTTAAGTTGGAGTACAGGCGAGTCTGTGTCAGATATTATTCTGACCCGATTGGGTCCTTCACTGACGATTCTTATTCCACTTACTATTTTGCAAACCATTATTTCAATTGGCTTAGCTTTAGCTGTGGCATCGGTACGAGGCAGTTTGACTGACCGTATGATCATGATGCTTTGCACCATTGGTATGTCCATTAGTATTTTGGTTTATATCATTGTTTTTCAATATGTATTTGCATATCAATTGAGTTGGTTTCCGGTACAGGGTTGGAGCGATAATTTTGGTGAAAACCTCTTTAAGTACGCCTTGCTGCCAATTTTAATTATGTTGGTCGTGAGTATTGCGCCAACCTTACGTTTGTACCGTAGTTTTGTTTTGGATGAAGTAAATCAAGATTATGTACGGACAGCGCGAGCTAAAGGTGTAGGTGAAAGTCGCATCTTGGGTGTTCATGTCTTAAGAAATGCCTCAATTCCAATTATCACTGATGTGATGTCTAGTTTGCCTGCATTATTGATTGGTGCTTTTCTTATTGAACGTTTTTTTGGTATTCCTGGAATTGGTCGTGAAGTCATTATTGCGGTAGAGCGTAGTGATTTCCCAGTGATTAAAGCGATCACGGTTTATGTTGCAGCAGCCACCATGATTTTTAACTTACTAGCGGATTTGATTTATAAAATTGTCGATCCTCGCGTTCAGTTGAAGTAGGTGACATATGCTAGGGACTTTAATTAAAAGAAAAGAAGTATCTAAACCTTCATCATCTACGGGCTTGTGGAAATTGGCAATGCGTCGCTTAAAAGCGGATCGAATTGCCATGATTTCACTATTTGTTGTGCTGTGCTATTTCGTTGTTTTGGTTTTGTCGATGACAGGTTTAGTTGCATCGAACTGGAATAAAGAAGTTGCTGAGAGTTACGCACCACCAACATTTATGGGAGCACCGCAAGAAGCTGCAAAAAAAGTTGAAACAACAGCAGCACAGGCATTACCTGAAAACCCTGTAGATCCATTGAAAGATGTGATTGCCGAATTGAATGCTGAAATCGCTGCGGGAAAGGGTGAATCATCAGCAATTGATTATTATGGTGTTGTAGACCCGTTAGCTGAAGATATGAAAGCGATAGATCAGCAACTGGGTGGGCATTTATTAGATCAACAAAGCGAGTTGAAGCAGACGTTACCTTTTGGTGCAGATAAGTGGGGACAAGACGTTCTACAAAAGACCATTAAAGGAGCTGAAACCTCGATTATTGTTGGGGTTGTTGCTGCGTTATTGGCAGTCGTGATTGGGACGATACTTGGTGCAATTTCCGGTTATTTTGGTGGTTGGGTCGACGATATATTGAACTGGTTTTACAACATTTTCACGTCTATTCCATATTTACTGTTGGTGTTGGCTATTGCAGCTGTCCTACAACAGAAGGGCATTATGTCGATTGTGTTGATTTTGGGACTCACTGGATGGACTGGGGTGTATCGTTTAATTCGCGCTGAGTACATGAAACACACATCGCGTGAATATGTACTTGCCGCGAAAGCTATTGGGGTAAGTCATTTTAGACGTATCTTTGTGCATATTTTCCCGAACGTTAGTCATATTGCATTAGTACAAATTTCAATTTTGGTTGTGGCATTTATTAAGTCTGAAGTCATTTTAAGCTTCTTGGGTTTTGGTGTTCCTGTAGGCGTAGTGTCTTGGGGGAGTATGCTCAATGAAGCCCAAAGTGAGCTGATTTTAGGTAAGTGGTGGCAATTGATTGCTGCTTCGGTAGCGATGGCTGTATTGGTTACCGCTTTTTCAATGTTTACTGATGCATTACGTGATGCATTGGATCCAAAAATAAAATAAGGGGTAGAGGATGACTGAGCAAAATCAATCTGTTAAGCCGACACTCCTGAGTGTAAAAAACCTCAAAGTGAGTTTTAAGGGCGAAAATAAAACCTATATTGAGACTGTAAAAGGAATTTCTTTTGATATTCCTGCCAATACCACAGTAGCGCTCGTTGGCGAGTCAGGTAGTGGTAAATCAGTCACTTCTTTGGCGACAATGGGTCTGTTACCCAAAGAGCAAAGCCGTATTGATGAATCGAGTAAAATTCTGTTTGAGGGAAAAGATTTACTGAGTTTGTCACCACGTGAGATGCGCGCTATCTGTGGTAAGGATATTGCGATGATCTTCCAAGAACCCATGTCTTCATTAAATCCGGTATTTACGGTTGGTGATCAAATTGCAGAGGTTCTACGTTTGCATTTGGGGATGGGGCGTAAGCAGGCACGTACTCGAACTTTAGAACTGTTAAAAGAAGTGGGTATTCCTTCACCTGAAACAAAAATTGATGCTTATCCAAGTCAAATGTCGGGAGGACAGCAACAGCGTGTCATGATTGCAATGGCAATTGCATGTGAACCGAAGTTACTCATTGCAGATGAACCAACCACGGCACTTGATGTGACAATTCAAAAACAAATTTTAGATTTACTTGAAACCCTGCAAAAAAAGCGTGAAATGTCGATGCTGTTCATTACACATGATTTGGCGTTAGTAGGTGAAATTGCAGATCAAGTCATTGTAATGCGGCATGGTGAAATTCGTGAACACGGCACTGTCACGGAAGTGTTAGAAAATCCACAAGATATTTATACTCGTGCCTTACTCAAGTGCCGCCCACAAATGTCAGAAAGACCTTTTAAGCTGCCGATGATTAGTGATTTCATGCGTCAAGATGGTGATCAGTTGATAGAAGATGTGCATCTTTCAGATGATACTAAACGTCAACGCAGTCGTGGTTTAACAGGAGATGAGCAGATTATTTTAGATGTTAAAGATCTAAAAAAATCGTTTTATAGTCGTAAAGGTCTGTTTGGTAAAGACGAATTTCAAGCAGTCAAAGGCGTTTCTTTTCAGCTTGCGAAAGGTAAAACTCTAGGTTTGGTTGGTGAGTCTGGTTCAGGAAAAACTACGATTGGCTTACTGTTGATGCGTTTGCAAGAAGCAACAGGTGGACAGGCGTTGTTTGAAGGCAAAGATATTTTGTCGATGAGTGAGAAAGAATTTAATCAGTATCAGCGCAAGATACAAATTATCTTCCAAAATCCATATGCATCATTAAACCCTCGCTTTACCGTGGGCCAAATACTGATGGAGCCGATGTTGGTTCATAACATTGGTAAAGATGATGCTGAACGTGAGCAAATGGCTTTTGATTTACTCGAACGTGTGAGTTTACCAGCACAAGCTTTTTATCGTTATCCGCATGAATTTTCAGGTGGGCAACGTCAGCGGATTGCGATTGCGCGTTGTTTAACTTTAAAACCTGAAATTTTGATTTGTGATGAATCTGTCTCTGCACTTGATGTATCAGTACAGGCGCAAGTTTTGAATTTACTGCAAGATTTACAAGATGAATTTGGCTTAAGTTATATATTTATCTCGCATGATTTATCTGTAGTGAAATATATTTCAGATCAAATTATGGTAATGAATCATGGAGATATTGTTGAAATTGCTAACTCTGATGTCTTGTATCAGAGTCCGCAACATGAATATACCAAGCGTTTGTTAAATGCAATTCCACAGGCGACAGAAGTAAGCGTCCGCTGAACACACCTTCTGAATTCATCCTATAAGCCTTAATTTAGTCCCCACTTAGAAACAAGTGGGGACTTAAATTTATGACTACAAATCATCAGACATCCATCGCATCTCTTGCGA
>NZ_VOYM01000089.1:0-10377 GCF_013420285.1 Acinetobacter sp. YH01019 | reverse complement strand
GCTTACGCGCCTGCGCAATGGCTGCGTCTGGCGCCAGATACCGGCCTCCATCGGAGAAACTGTCCGAGGTTATGTTGACGATGCCGAAAATGATGAGCGATTTATTCATGGGGGCTTCTATAATAATAATAATCGAGCATGAGTCTCATACGGATGCTCGGGTCGAAAGGGAATCCCCAGGCGAGTAACCTGTTTGCGGTGATCCATTAGCTGCAGGAGCAGAATAGCATACATCTGGAAGCAAAGCCAGGAAAGCGGCCTATGGAGCTGTGCGGCAGCGCTCAGTAGGCAATTTTTCAAAATATTGTTAAGCCTTTTCTGAGCATGGTATTTTTCATGGTATTACCAATTAGCAGGAAAATAAGCCATTGAATATAAAAGATAAAAATGTCTTGTTTACAATAGAGTGGGGAATATATAAGGTGTACATGTCTTGTTCTACTGAGTACAACGTGATGAAGTCAGTCGTATATGAAAACTTGCCATTTTCGCTCTCTAGCTTGATTTGTTGGTGTTTAACGAGCTTGAGTGGTGAAATGCAGTCACCGCCATAGATCGCAACTGTGCCACGCTCTTTGTACAGCTTAATGAGTTTTTTGGTGCATTTTAACGGCTTGCCGTGTTTGTCCAATTTTGGTTGGTTGCGAACAAAGATGTTATAGCGAAGATTCGAGTCACCAAGCATCCCGCTTGTTGTTTCACTGATGGTCAATTGGCGTTTAGACTTCTTATAAAACTCTAATAAGCGTTGCTGTAAATTGAACCGTGAAACACCGCATTCGATGTCAAAATCTAGACCTTTAAAAGCGTTTTTATTACTGTTGTTTCCAAAGTAACAAACTGCATCGTTAAACATTTGCGTTAAGTTTGCAAAAATTAAGAGAAAGTCGTTTTGTGGGTACGGACGTTTTTGATACATGCACCCAAACTCACTGTCTGACAACTTATAAAAATAGGTGCGAACGCCAGTATAACTGCAAAGTGAATCATAAATGCGTGTGCCTTTAATTTGAATCTGAGTAACATAGCTAGATGAAAATTCAGGGGTAGCCCAAAGCATAGGGCTGAACAGGATGTCCTTCACTAATCCATTGTCGTATGCACGGTCGCCAACGCGACTTTTTTGGTTAATGCGGTCGTTTTGGGTGTAAACATGGATGTTCTTCAGCTCCAACGTTTCACGTTTGAACACGGTCTTTTCAGCGGTAGCAGTAGCGGTCGTCATGGTGAAGTTCCTTATCGGCTTAAATACGTCTGTGCAAAAATTGCTTGCATGGTTTTAAAAATTTGGTCTGTTTCAAAGTAGTCAGAAATTTGCTCTTGGAATGGGCTTTGATGGTTGCGAACCAACGTGCGAATCGCAGAACTATTTAAGGTGTCTGAGTTGGTAAAACCATTTTTTAGTACTTTGATCTCAAAATATGGGCTAGTGGATGCAATCACACTGACAATAATGTTGCCGTCTTGGTCTGTCTTAACTGACAAATCAGCAATTGGGCTTAGCTCATGGCGTAAAAAATACATATTGTCGGGGTTATAGATTGCTTTAAATCTGATTCCGTCTTGGCATATAGCGCAAAACAGTTCATTCACCGACTCAGCAGTAAAGATCGCCCCAAACGTCACAACAACAGGCCCGACATTTTTTTGCTGTTTTTCATCATGTTTGATGGTTAGCTCGCAATGCGCTGTAATTAGGTTTTGCATGGTTTATATCCTCAAATGTGATTCAGTGGCATACGCACGTTATCCGTGCGTATGGGTGAATTGAATTAAGAAAGTTCGCGTGACCAACAATCTTCTATACGGTCGTATGCGTAGCCGTTTTGAGCCATTAACGTGCAAATGTCTTCAAGGTTTTTGCCAAAGATATTTACTGAGGTAACTTGGTCGAGTACTGATGTATGACCAAAGTTTTCTTTTAATGTTGCAACATAGATTTCAACGTCCATGAAGAAGAAATTTGTTTTATCAGCCAATGTCGGCATGTGCTGTTGAAATTGAAGTTGAGCATAGTCACTATCCGCTTGAAGATCCGCAAGGGTTAAATCACAGTTGTTGTCGATGTAATCTGAGATTTCATCAAACAATGTTTCCATGTGAGCACCGCTAAAAGTTTTAGGGAAACCGATGTATAAAGTGCCTTGTAACTGTACTGATTGAGCGTTTAAATTTGACATGCTGTTCACTCCAAGTTTTAAGCTTTCTGCTTTTGATAGTTTCATTTTATGGGAAAACACAACCTGGCAAACCTTTCTCGAAAAATAAGATTTTCAATCTTTTTTTAATCAATTAAAAAACATCGCTTGCGTACTAATATGATTTTTCTATTAGCCGTATCGCCGTAATGCATTAAGAATAATTTAACGAGCAATTAGTTAATTAATTAAGTTTAATTAAATTGTTAAGTTTTAAAACATATGAAGATGAACCAGCTCAAGACCGTCTTGTGCTTGAAAACATCACCATTGCTGAAGCGATGAAGTTAGCTGAAAACAACGGATTCTTTAAAGCAAAGTACCAGGTGCTTAAAGTGATTCAATATTTTGATGTTGAATTGGTACTCACGGCGTCTGATGTTGAGTACTGTGCTGAATTACACCAGTTTAGCGGTGGCTATAACGTGACGGTGCTTGCTGATACACCTGAACAAGATCTTATTGCAATTCTCAATTCATTGGGGATATTGAATTAGAGCCATCTCGTGATAAGAGAATGCAGCTCCGAAAAATGGAGTCTAAATTTAAATCTGCCTTTAAGGGATATGATTTATCCCAAGTATCCATAGTGATATGGTCAGTGTATGTTCACCAGTGGCACGATCGCAAAATTAGTACCGTATATATCTAAAAAAAACCACAATAACAATTGATGGTTTTTTAATGAGCTTTATAAAATGGGTTCATCATACGCACGGCGTTTGTGTTTTACATTTGGATCTATGCCAATTTGATTCGGATATAACAGGTTTAATACCTGGTTAATGCGATCAACTACGCATTGATTAAACAAGATATGACAGTTACCGTTTTCGTAGATCTTAATGCGTAATAAATTATCATCAATGCTATGCCAGATACCACGATCTAACCTGAGTTTATCTAATCTAGTGTGGTCTAAAGGCTTGCCAAATAACTGCCTTGCTATAAAGCGTACTTCTTCCACTAAATTATCTCGTCTGCAATAAGAATGGTAGCTATTGTGATGAATGATCACGCACGGGTTAATACCAGCACCAAGATTGGTTTTGTATTTGCTTGATAATTGGCAAAACAATGAATCAACTTTACGAGCATATGCCATGTGGCGCGTAGACCAGATAGATTCTAAAAATACATTCACGTTATCCATCGTGAAATCTTCAATTTCATGACGAGCAATTTTATCTGACAACGCATCATATTCTTTTTCAGATATAAAGTTTCTAAGATTGATGATCTCAGTTAACTTCCTCCAGAAGCATGACGATATTTGTTTTAAAGCAGATTCTTCAGTATTGAATGATGATGAATATGATTTTCGGGTGATTGCACTCACAATCTGGTAAGCATCAAGTTCAATATCTTTGATGCTTTCATAAATAACCTTTATTGACGATTTTGCTTTTTCGCATTGCAAAATTAGCTTTTCGACTTCAATAAAGTCTAATTCAGATGCTTGCACTTCTCTTTTTATATTTACCAACATATTCATAATTGCCCACCTAATTAGCTTAATTGTCTATATAGATATTTTAATAAAAACCATGGTCATTAATTTTTTTTTAAAATTTATAAGCTAACTTTTTCACTATAATTAAATTAAATAAGCACAACGCTTAAAACTTGGTGTAGTGGAATATGGCTCAACCTTTAAAATTCCTTTTAATACCACTGGCTATGTTAGCCAGTGTTCTGTATAATGCTCTATGAATTCATTACTTATTTTTTTAAATTAAAAATCATATGCAAAGCTTAAATGATGAAGAGTGTCGCCAAGTTGAAAGTGTAAAACAGCTTTTACAAAAAAATTTTAAAGATAAGCTTTATGCTATTTATTTATATGGTTCGTATGTTGATGGTGGTTTAAAACATAAAAGTGATCTTGATATTTTAGTTATTATTGAACGTGAAATTACCGATCAGGAAAGAAAACAATTAGCGCAGAATTTTCTAAATATATCTGTTCCGATTGGTCATGCTACAGCGCGTGCCTTAGAAATTACGATATTAGAAAAAGGGAGTATTACCAATAAAAATCATCCATATACATATCAGCTACAATATGGCGAGTGGTTGAGAGAAGAATTACTCAAAGGTGAATTACTTTATAGTCAACCTGATCCAGATATTAGTATTTTACTTAAAACTGCCCAATTACATAACATTACTATCTTTGGACCTGATATTTGCGATTGGTTAAATCCAATTAGCTATGAACAATTAATATTTGCCATGCAAAAAACTTATCCACAAATTATTGCTCATTGGAAAGACGATCAGGATGAATGTAATCAAATTTTAGCGCTATGCCGTATAGCTTATACATTAGATCATAAAACAATAGTTGCCAAGGATGTTGCTGCGACATGGTTTTTAGAATTCTTAAGTCAGATAGATCAAGACATTTTGCAACTCATAATAGATGAATATATTGGGCAAGGTCATGAGCAATGTTGGTTAGTTTTACATGATCAGCTTGCTAAAATTGTTAAAGAATTACAGCATAAAATTGAACCACTACTTTTTAACTGATGTGGAAGTAATGGATATGCTTCTTAGATTATTACCTCACTATATCTCTAAATACCGAAGAGACTTGATATTGCAAAGGGGGGCGTGGTTGGAGTTGCATGAAGATTTTAAATAAAAGCGGAGGAACTAGGGTAAAAGTTGCCAAAAAGTTTCTTCTGAAATGACTTTTATATTATGACGTTTAAGCAAAGCGGAGGTAACTCCATTGCCATAGATCTTATTCCCATTAAATTGACCATCGTAAATCATTGAACTACCACATGAAGGGCTATTTTCTTTAAGCACTACCAGAGTAGCTTTTAATAATTGAACTTTTTTTAAAGTTCTATATGCCCCTTCAATATAGATTGAAGTCACATCCTTTCCTGATTTTTCAATTACACAGGCTTTTCCATCTAAGACATCATCGCCATTACCTCCCGAAATCTCGGCAGGTTCGCGTGGTGTTGATAAACCGCCAAGAATCTCTGGACATACCATAGTAGCTTTTCCATCTTTGACTAATTTTTCGATTTTTTCGTTTAAGCTATGCGTCCCGTTATAACGTACCTTTAAGCCAGCCAGACAAGAACTTACTAAAATCATATTTCCTCTATGAAAAAGATATGTATCGATTTGCTATTTAGCCAGTACCTATTATTTTTTAAAATTAATAGGTTAGTGCTATGGATAAAACAAGAATTTAAATATGATCAATGCAAAGTGAGTTATTTTTTTTCTAACCCACAAAGCTTATAGATTAGTTTGATCCTTTTTGTTTAGAAAATTTATCAACAGTTCCCATAACAATAATGAAAAAAATAGGGACAAACACTAAAGCAAGAAGAGTTGCACTGATCATTCCTCCAAATACGCCAGTACCTATAGCCTTTTGGGTTTCAGAACTCGCACCACTTGCAAAAACTAAAGGAATAACTCCGCATGTAAATGCTAAAGAAGTCATTAAGATTGGACGCAAGCGCAATTTTGCAGCTTCAACGGTTGCTTTAACTAAACTCATCCCATCTTCTCGGAGAGCCTTAGCAAATTCAACAATTAAAATGGCATTTTTCGCTGATAATCCAATGATGGTAATCATACCAACCTTAAAGAAAATATCATTGGGCATACCTCTTATCATTACAGCTATAAATGCACCTATAAGCCCTAGAGGTACAACCAACATAACAGAAAGAGGGATGGACCAACTTTCATATAACCCAGCTAAAACAAGAAATACTACGAGCATAGATAGAAGTAATAAAAATATAGTTTGCGATTCAGCCTGTTTTTCTTCTAAAGAAATACCACTCCATTCATACCCCACACCTTTTGGAAGTTGTTTGATTAAATTTTCCATTTCTGACATTGCTTGACCAGAAGATATACCAGGTGCTGGACTACCCGTAACACTTAAAGATGGACGACCATTGTAACGATTGTATTGTTGTGGGGAGTATTGCCAAACTGGAGTAATAATCTCAGACATAGAAATCAGTTTACCACTTTGACTATTTACTTTGATTTGTAAAATATCATCAATACTCATACGTGATTTGGCATCAAGTTGAACAATAACTTGCTGCATACGATCTTGATTTGGAAAATCGTTGATATACATTGAACCCATTGAAGTAGAAATGATATCGGTAACATCACTGAAGTTAACACCTAATATTTGTAGTTTTTCACGATCAATTTTGAGTTGTACAGAATTTCCATCTGGTAAACCATCAGAGTAAACATCTACAACTTTTTTACTTTGAGTTGATAAACTGAGTAATTGATCTTGGGCTTGTGCTAATGCTTGCATGCCAATATTTCCTACATCCTGCAATTGTAATGAAAATCCAGAAGAGCTTCCTAATTCATCAATTGCTGGAGGCAATACAGACATTACTTGGCCTTCCGAGCTGTCAGCCATTGCAGTATTCGCATTATCCACGACTTGTTGGGCAGTAATTTTACGGTCCTCAAAGGGGAGTAAATTGGTAAAATACATTGCTGTATTTTGCCCTGAACCACTAAATCCAAAGCCTAAGATCGCCATATTATCTTGAATACCAACTTCTTTATTTAGATGTTCCTGAAATTCAGTAACAACTTTTTTGGTACGTTCTTGTGTGGCATCAGAAGGAAGTTGAATTGATGTCATAAACCAACCCTGATCTTCTTCTGGCATAAATGCAGTAGGTACTTGTTTAAAACAAAAAAGAAGTGCAACAACAATGCCTATAAAAAATAGCATAGCCGTTCTTTTATGTTTAATGACTTTAAATAAACCATGTTCATATCGATTATTTAATTTTTCAAAACTTCGATCAAACCAAGCAAAAACACCTTTTTTCACATGATTTTTATCTATTGGTTTCAACATGGTTGCACATAAAGCAGGTGTCAAAGTTAAGGCTAGGAATGCTGAGAATAAAATCGAAACTGACATTGTGATAGTGAATTGGCGATAAATAATCCCTACTGAACCATTTGCTAAAGCCATTGGTAAAAATACTGCAGCCAAAACCAAAGTAATACCAATAATCGGATTCGTAATTTCTTTCATCGCCTTCGAGGTGGCATCTGCAGGGGACAAGCCTTCTGATACCATGATTCTTTCCACATTTTCAATCACTACAATGGCATCATCTACAATGATCCCAATCGCCAGCACCATACCAAACATGGTTAGGACATTGATAGAAAAGCCAGCAAGTAGCATTACAGAGAACGTTCCTAGCAATGCTATGGGAGCAACAATAGCTGGAATTAAGGTATAACGAACATTATGAAGAAATATGAACATTACAATAAAGACTAAAACCATGGCTTCAATCAATGTTGTAATTACTTTTTGAATAGAAACTTTAACAAATGGTGCAGTATCATAAGGGATTGAGAATTTCATTCCATCAGGTAATGAAGTACTCAATTGGTTGATTTTTGCCTTTACCCCTTCAGCAGTTTTAACGGCATTTGCATTGGGACTCATTTGTATTGCTATTGCTGTAGATGGATTACCATTCTCTAAAATGGCAAAACTATAAGACTGCGCACCAACCTCAATATGAGCCACATCTGATAACAGTACAGTTGCCCCATTTTTATTCGAACGTAAACTAATTTTTTTAAATTGTTCAACAGTCTCCAATTGCCCTTGTGCTGTTAATGGAATCGTAATTTGCTGTCCTTTGAGGGCAGGTGTATCACCTATACGACCAGGTGAAATCGGGAGGTTTTGATTTTGAATAGCCGTATTTACGTCTTTAATACTCAGACCATAAGATACTAAACGATTTGGATCGACCCAAATGCGCATAGCTTTTTCAGCTCCAAAATTCTGGATTTTCCCAACCCCATCAACTCGCTTGATTTCTTCAATGACGTGTCGTGTCATGTAGTCACTTAGGTCTATTTCAGAATATTGATGATTAGGGGAGTTCAGACCTATGATCATCAAAAATCCAGATGAAGCTGCATCAACCATAAGCCCTTGTTGTCGAACAGGTTGAGGTAGTCTCGACTCAATTGCTTTGATTTTGTTTTGAACATCAACTTGAGCAAGCTCTACATCTGTACCAGGCTTAAATGTAGCAGTAACAGTAGCGCTACCAGAGGTATCTGAACTTGAACTGTAATACAGTAAATTCTTAACACCTGACATTTCTCTTTCAATAAGTGTTACAACACTGTCATTGAGCGTCTTTGGTGTAGCTCCAGGATACATTGCTGTAATACTAATTTGTGGTGGAGCTACACTTGGAAAGCGTGCAATTGGCAATTTAGGTATACTTAATACACCAAATAAAATAATAAATAAGGCGATGACCCAAGCAAAAATTGGTCGACGAATGAAAAATTGAGACATTATTGCTGCCCCCCATTTTCATTATTCGTTATAGGTGCTTGCCATTGTTTTACTTTTAGTCGCTGATTAGGTTGAATACGGTCTACACCTTCGACAATGATTTTTTCACCCGCATTTATACCTTGCGTGACTACATAACTATTTTGATAACGCTGACCCAGTTGCACAGTTTTACTTTGTGCTTGCTCTTTTTGGTTGATAATAGTTACATTCGCCTTACCACTAATATCATGTTGGATAGCTTGCTCTGGCACTAAAATCGCATTATCAACTTTTGTTCGGCTCATGTTGATACGGACATACATGCCGGGAAGCAATTTTTGACTAGGATTATTCGCTAAAATACGGATAGTCACATCACCAGTATCGGGATCTACTTTAGTGTCTGAAAATAAAATTTCACCCCTTACATCGTATGGCTTACCTTGACTATTTAGTATTTCAACGTTATGGCTAGCATTTGACAAATTCCCTTGTTGTAATGCTTCCTGTATTTTTTCATAATCAGTAATTGACTGTTTTACGTCGATATACACTTTATCAATTTGCTGTACTACTGCCATGGCTTTAGTATCACCTTGGCTGACTAATGCACCTTCAGTCACTAAAATCTCACCAATAATTCCAGATATTGGCGATGTAATTGTTGCATATTTTAGGTTAAGTTGTTGACGTGAAAGTATCGCTTCCATTTGAGTAACATCAGCTTTTGCTTTCTGATATTCTGCTTCAGTATTGTTATATTCTTGCTTACTAATTGCATTAACTGTCACCAGTTCAGCGTATCGTTTTAACAAAATTTGAAGGCGTGTTACTTCAGCCTCAGCACGATGTAAAGTTGCTCTATTACTTTTGACATCAGCCTGAAATATTTCAGAATTTAATTTAAAAAGTGGTTGACCTGCATGTACATAAGTACCCTGTTTAAATAGAACTTTATCTACTATGCCACCAACCTGAGGGCGAATTTCAGCAATACGATATGCAGTGACACGCCCAGGGAGATTTTCAATCAGATTTATTGATTGTGTTTGGGCAGTCATTACACTTACTGATGCTAACGGTGCATCTGCTGAATGATGCTCTGCATTTTCTGATTTTGAGCAGCCTATTAGTAGCACAGTCATAATGCCAGCTGAGCTAACTAAATAACGACTTTTTTTCATAATTTCCATCTTTGAATAGGGTTAAGCTCATACAGTTAAATGATAAATAGCGGTATAACTAAAGTTTAGATTAACTGGTGAAGAGCTTACTAAAGTGACATTTTGCTTAAACTATATAAGTGAAGTAGGCATTGTATTAAACGAATATTTAAATCATTCGATTTAAATATTCTAAGTTAATAAAATAGTGACTTATAAAATAAAAAACGGAAGGTTTTCATTTTCACTGGTTTGATGACATAAAATCTTAAAGCTAAGTATTGATTTCTAAATCATATTGTTGCAGTACACTAGGGGTCAATATACATTTGAATATTGATGAATAAATTCCTAATTGATGTTGCATTTTCCATCCTTCAGAAAAATCTGCCATTAACCAAATAACCTCATCTACAAAAATATGCTCAATTGCAATAAACCAATATTCTTTTTCAAGATCTGTCAGCGTTACAAATTCAGCATATCCTTGTTTAAAAAGATTCCACTCATCAACTGTAAACAGAGGTGGTTCCACTTGTTTGAACAACTAAAAGCGTATTTATAAGTGATATTCCGCTCTAGTTAAGCCACCTTGTTTTGTTGGGGTAGCTGATCATAGTAAAACTCATTTGGTGTCATTTTGTCTAGACTCGAATGA
>NZ_VOYM01000088.1:0-10436 GCF_013420285.1 Acinetobacter sp. YH01019 | reverse complement strand
TTTCATGTACTTATATTAACAATCAAAACTCAAGAAAAATAGTCCTTAGTTAAATCAAACGACACTTCATGTCGTGTCGCTTATATCTCTGACCTGAAGGACAGAGTTTTACGCTCCATTTGATAAATTAATTCTGCCAAAAAATGTTTTTTTAGCATTTTATGGCATTCGTCGTAAATATTTAAAGAACGAACAGAATAAACTGCCATTATTCATAAAATTACAAACTTTCGATGTGCACAAATCTGATGATTTGCCGTACAATTCAATATTCCCTTTTCATTTTCTTAAAAGAGCTGATGGAACAAAAAAAGAGTACCCAGAAACGCCACCAGTTGCTCAATGCGGCACTGGATGTCTTTTCCCTGTATGGCTTTAATGGTGCCAGCCTGGATGAGATCGCGCAGATTGCAGAAATGCATAAATCGAATATTTTCTATTATTATGAAAATAAAGAAGCGCTTTATGTTGAAGTTCTGACTACTGTGCTACAAAAGTGGCTCGCTCCACTTCAGATGCTTGAAGCTGAACTTGAGCCTGAAGAAGCAATCACCAATTATTTATTGCAGAAAATTGAAGTGTCTCGCACTCAACCGAAAGCATCGCGTTTGTTCGCACTTGAAGTCATTCAGGGCGCACCGCACATTATTGAAATCCTAAAAGGACCGCTAAAAAAATTGGTGAAACGTAAAGCCAAAGTGATTAGCAACTGGCAGGAACAAGGCAAAATTTCGAAAGAAATCGACCCAGAAATTTTCATTTTAAACATTTGGGCAATTACGCAAAATTATGCGGACTTTGCAACACAAATGGAAATGGTTACCGGTAAGACATTACGTAATCGCAGTATGCAACAGCGTATTATTCAACACACTGTACACATGATGCTTTACGGAGCAATTCCACGTACTGAAAAATAGTGGAACATACAGGTCATATTGGCATACGACCATAGCCACCTATGGTCGCCGACCGGTTTTTCCTCATGTTATTATTTTACTGTTTGATATAATTCTAATAATTTTTTTGCACCTAACAATAAGTTTTCTTCCCAATCCAGATGTGCTGTGTCATTCGCCCCATCAGTAATGTATTTGACTGAAACAAAGCGGACACCCAGCTTTTTGCATACTTTCGCGATTGCGTAGCCTTCCATATCGACAAGATTACACGGTACTTTCGGCAGCCCAGTTTCAAAGCTGTCGCCAGTACCACAAATACCTTTGGGTAATTGTGCAAACATGGTTTCAGGTATGATTGCCGCAGGATGATCTTGATCCATTGGGGTTACCCCAACGTCAAAACCCAGTGGTGAAACATCCATATCACGTTGAACAAACTCAGCAACTTCCACCAAAGCATGTGCATCAAAGTGTGAACTTCCTGCCGTACCTAGGTTTAATAACGTGCTACAACCGGTTTTTTGGATCACTTCAAAGGCTTTAAATGCTGCATTGACCTTCCCGATTCCGCTGTAATGCACATCAATGCCTGCCGCTTCAAACAGACCTTTAGATTCATTAGGCAGCGCCATAATTAATGCGATTTGCTGACTCACATGTAACTCCTGAAATTCTTCCGCATTGATATAGCACAAATTGCGCGTCTTGCCCTGCCCATTAAAAATTAAATCTAAATTTCACCTCATCTTCGGTCGTTTTTCTTAAGATTCACAACGCCAAATCATCATCGACTGGTTAAATTTGAAATTGCATGGGGCGTTTTCCAATAAATGAAGGCGCAAGCTGCTGATCATGGCGCAGTGCATCGAGGATTTTTTCTAAAGCAATATGTGCCATATCACCTCGTACACTATGGGAATGTGTCATCGGCATATTTTCCAGCCCTTTACGACGTGCTGATAAAATTTTAATGTCTTGATTATTCACTACCCACGTGTAGGCATTTACCGCAGGCATTAGGGCTTTGGCTATCAATTTTGGAATTGGAAACTTATAGCTGACACAGGTATAAACCCGTGATTCATAGGGCCCTACCGGACTAATTAAGCTATTAAACACCATACCTGAAGGCTCCCCCCAGTGATATTCCACCAAAGTGATATTAGGCGCAATAAAGCTGTCTCGATGCACCTGCTCTGCACCATGCGGGTTGGTCAACCAAGGCATCATGCCCACATCTGCATCATGATCATGGTATTCCACTACCACCTTACGTGGCTCTACCTCAATGGTCGCATCAACAGCTTTACCAGATTCAGAACGGAACCAGCCTTCATGCACAAATATGGTATGAGTCACATCCATAATGTTTTGCGCGACCGCTCCCATTTCTCCATCATATTTACCAACCATGTAATAACTCAGCCACCCTGGCTGGTCGTAAAATGGCAATTTAAATACTGCAGGTCTTTGATTTTCAGGTTTCTCCCCGAGGTAAATCCACACCACTCCATCTTGCTCACATACGTCAAAACTACGTTGCTTAAAAGGATGCGGTTTTTCTGGAAAGAATTTGCCGTTCACACTCGGAATATAAGCCACATGACCATCAGCTTGATATGACCAACCATGGTAAGGACAAGAGACACAACCATTTTTTACTTTGCCATCGGATAGCGGTACACCACGATGCACACACTGATCTAATAAAGCCGCGGCACGACCATCTTTTTTGCGGAATAGGACGATTTTTTTACCGTATAGGGTCGCTGCGAAAGGCTGATCTTTTTTCAATTCTTTTGACGTACAAGCCACATACCATTCTTCTAATAATCCTTTGGCGTTGTCCCAAAATTCAGTTTGAGCACACATAAATATTCCCTATTTTTCATTTTTTGTTTTAATTCATCGGATTCAATCGCATGAACCGAAATACGCGCAAATTTTATACATCAACATTTGGCTTGAATAGCAGAATAACGTAACAACCGTACAAAGGTACACAAAGCCTATATCTACATCTATAGCACTACATTTGCAGCCCAGCATGGGGCTGGCTGCATATGTATAAACGCTACGTGCTTGGTATTTTAAGTGGTCGTTTTTACAGTGATATAAGTTTTAAGACAAGGAGAGAAAAACAGTGTGCCGCGGTAAAAACCTTGGATGGTTTTACTAATCACCATCAACCAGAGTGCACAGAGGAGTATAGCCAAGCTGTTGCCACAAAGCGCAATACTATGTAGTTGGGTTTGTTCGGCTAAACTCATTACGGCTAGGCTAAATACTCCTAATGGAAACGTCATTGCCCACCATCCCAGATTAAAGGGCAAATCACCTAGATGTTTGAGCGTGGTTAATATCGCAATGCCCAACCACCATAGACCAAAACCCAGTAAAATGAGTGCAGCCAATATTCCACCTTGTTGTAAGATGGGGCCTAAACTCTCCAGATTCACAGCGGTTAAAATACGAGGTGCTTGTTCACCCAGCAGCAATAAAGCAAGCGCACCTGTACCAATTGGTCCCAAAGCTAACCAACTGCTAATCGCCATATCTTTGCTTGGCAATTGATGCAAAGCCAAACGCAATAGCAGAATGGTTAATATGCCAAAAGCAGGCAAAACTGAAATACCCCACAGCACATAACTGCCCAATAGAATATTTGCTGCATGGCTATCTGCGGGTAGATGCGCTAACAACAGTGCACCTGAACTGGCTGCGACTTCACACGCCACGATCGGGAGTAACCAAACGGCCGTCATCCCTTGTAGCGCATGCTGTTGACGACTAAACATCATAAAAGGAACACACCAGGCAATGGCCACTGCCAATAAGACATCCACATACCAAAGATATTCTGCCCACAATAGCAAGGTTGTAAGATGCTCTAGAGCATATAACGTTGGGCCGAATTTTAAAGCGCCATTAATTAAGGTCGCTAATGCCATCGGAATAGCGCCTAAAAATAAGCTCATCACAGGATGTTTAAAAATTAGCTTGGCTTCTTGTGGATACAACACCCAACGACATAAATACAGCACGCTAAATAAAATAAATAACCCCACATTGATCTGCCATAGTCCTGCGCCCAATGACCACATCAGCTGCGATGCAAAAGGCAATTGCGGTAAAATGAGTGCCACAACTCCTGTCCCCATCACTACGGTGAACCAGTTTGGAGTAAAATGACGAATCAAGTCTTGTTTATGCTGTAGTTGATAAAATGGCATTTTCATCGCAGGATGCTCATCAAAATGGATTACACTTAGTCTAGCCAAAATCATAAATAAGAAAAATTTATTAATATTTATTTTAAGTATCATTTTAATTGATATTAAATTCATCACTGCATAAAAAAACTTGAGTAAAAACACAACAACAAGACGAACGCAGAAGATTATGGCAATATATAGCCCTTAAACATTTTCAACGATTTGATTCGCCCATGAAGCTGCTCCGCCTGAATGCTTTAGCGCCTAATGCCTTAACTGACAAAACTGCCGTGACCATTGGTAATTTTGACGGTGTGCATTTGGGTCATCAGGCCATGATTCAGCAGCTGAAAACTGTCGCAGAACAGCAGGACTTAAAAACTGCGGTCATGATTTTTGAACCGCAACCGCTTGAATTTTTTAAAGCTTATGATGCCCCTCCACGTATTTCTTCATTACGTGAAAAAGTTGAATACTTGAGCGAACTTGGTGTTGACTACATTGTAGTGGCTAAATTTGATGACGCCTTTCGTAATTTAAGTGCGGAAGAATTTGCGGACCAACTCAAGTTTAAACTCAATACGCAAAGCTTAGTTTTGGGTGAAGATCATCATTTTGGTAAAAACCGCCAAGGCAATAGCCAATTCCTACGTGACTACGGTTTTAATGTTACCGACTTGCAAAATGTTGAAGTCGATGGCGAACGTGTCAGTTCAACATTGGTACGTCAAACCTTACAAGCGGGTAATTTAATGTTGGCGGCAAAATTATTAGGCCGCCCATATAGCATCACTGGCCGTGTGCAATATGGTGATCAAATTGGTCGTACCATTAATTTCCCCACCATCAATGTGCGTTTAAACCGTCATAAACCCTGTTTAAACGGCATTTATGGTGTTGAAGTGGTCTGCGAAACCACTTCCCTCCAAGATAAAGTAAAGTCCGATCAACCTGAAAAATTGGGTGTTGCAGGTTATGCTCCAACTGCATTGTTTGGCGCAGGCCATGTCGGCACACGTCCGGCCATTAAACAGATCCATCCTGAGTGGCGATTAGAAGTACATTTCCCTGATGTTTCTGCTAATCTGTATGGCCTGTTAATGCGGGTGACGTTCTTGAACTTTTTACATGGCGAAAAGGACTACCCTTCGCTTGAAGCACTTAAAGCTGGAATTGATGATGATGTCGAAAAACTCCTTGAGTTTCGCCATAAGCACCCTCATTTTCCATTTTAAACCCTAATTATTTAATGTAAAACGCGTCAGTCAACTGGCTGATAAATTTGGAAGACAACTTGCATGAGCGATAAGCAAACTCCTGAAAATGCAGTGGATTATAAAGCCACGCTAAACCTCCCAGGTACTGAATTTGCAATGAAAGCAAATCTCGCAGTACGTGAAGCGAAATGGTTAGAAGAGTGGTATGCCGACAACATTTATCAGCAGATTCGTGCATCGCGTATTGGCAAGAAAAAATACGTTCTTCATGACGGCCCTCCGTATGCCAATGGTCAAATCCATTTAGGTCATGCAGTCAATAAAGTCCTAAAAGACATCATCATTAAAAGCCGTGTCATGGATGGTTTTGATGCGCCTTATGTACCAGGTTGGGACTGTCATGGTCTTCCAATCGAACTTAAAGTAGAAGAAAAAGTCGGTAAAGTCGGCGTAAAAGTTGATGCATCTACTTTCCGTAAAGCATGCCGTGAATATGCTTACACACAAGTCGAACTACAAAAGAAAGACTTCGTGCGTATGGGCGTGTTTGGTGATTGGGACAATCCATACTTAACGATGAACTTCAAACAAGAAGCTGACATCGTTCGTTCATTAGGCGCAATTGCTAAAGCGGGTCATATCGAGCCAGGTTTGAAACCTGTGAACTGGTGTTTGGACTGTGGTTCAGCACTTGCAGAAGCCGAAGTTGAATACGAAGATAAAAAATCAGACGCGATTGATGTCGGTTTCAGCGTTGTTGATCTCGCTGATCTTTCAGCACGTCTAGGTGTTAGCGTTGCTGACCGTACAGACATCGTGATTTGGACCACTACACCGTGGACCATGCCTGCCAACCAAGCGGTTGCACTCCATGCAGAAATTGAATACCAATTGGTAAAAGCAACGGGTGAAGACAAAGCAGCTCAAAACTTCATTCTTGCGAAAGACTTGGTTGAATCTGCAACTGAACGTTATGGCTTTAATCAGGTTGAAGTGATTGCTGAATTCGCAGGCGCAAAACTTGAAAACTTATTGTTGCAACATCCGCTTATCGCTGAGCGTCAAGTACCTGTGATCTTGGGTGAACACGTCATTGCAACCAGTGGTACAGGTGCCGTACATACCGCGCCAGGCCATGGTGTGGACGACTATAAAGTCGGCTTACAGTACAACTTAAAAGTTGAAAACCCTGTCGGTGGTAATGGTGTGTATTTACCAACATCACCAATCTTCCCAGGCGAGCACATCTACAAAGCCAATCCAAAAATTATTGCGGCATTGACTGAAGCAGACAAGCTTTGGGCACATGTAGTCATCAAGCATAGTTACCCACACTGCTGGCGCCATAAAACACCAATTATCTTCCGTGCGACACCACAATGGTTCATCAGCATGGACGCGAAAGGTTTACGCCAAAAAGCATTGAATGCGATTGAAAATGACATCAGCTTTGTACCAGATTGGGGTAAAAACCGTATTCAATCGATGATTGATGGTCGTCCGGACTGGTGTATTTCACGTCAACGTACTTGGGGCGTGCCAATTCCATTCTTCGTACATAAAGATACCAACGAATTGCACCCACGGACACCTGAATTGATTGAAGAAGTTGCGAAACTGATTGAACAAGAAGGTATTGATGGCTGGTATAACCGCGATGCAGCAGAGTTCATCGGTGATGATGCGGAAGCATACAACGCCGTACGTGACACCCTAGACGTATGGTTCGACTCAGGCACAACGCACTTTGCTGTACTTCGTGAACGTGAAGAATTAACAGACCCTGCTGATTTGTATCTTGAAGGTTCAGACCAACACCGTGGTTGGTTCCAATCTTCATTATTAACGTCGATTGCGATTAATGAACGCGCGCCATACAAAGGCTTGTTGACGCACGGTTTCGTGGTGGATGAAAAAGGCCGTAAGATGTCAAAATCAATCGGTAACGTGATCACACCGCAAGACATCATTAAAGATATGGGTGCAGACGGTTTACGTTTCTGGATCGCATCTGCGGATTACCGTTATGAAATGACGGCTGGTAAAGAAATCTTTAGCCGTGCATCTGATGGTTACCGTCGTATTCGTAACACGCTTCGTTTCTTGCTAGCGAACTTAAATGGTTTCAAACCATCGACTGATGCATTGCCTGTAGATCAATTGATCGCGCTTGATCAATACATCTTACAACGTGCCGCTGACGTGCAGAAAACCATTCAACAAGCTTATGAAGATATGAATTTCCATATCGTGACCAATGCGCTGACTAACTTCTGTATCAACGACTTAGGTGGTTTCTACTTAGACATCATCAAAGACCGTCAATACACCACCAAAGCAGACTCGGCAGCACGTCATTCAGCACAAACTGCGCTGTATCACTTGGTACAAGCGTTTGTACGTTGGATGTCGCCTATCTTGAGCTTCACAGCACAAGAAGCATGGCCGCTCATCCCTGAGCAATCAGAGAAATACGTATTCACGACTGAATGGTATGACATTCCAACTGCATCAACTGCCAACGTGGTGTCAGAAGCAGAATGGCAAACCCTCATTGCAGTGAAATCTGCGGTGAACAAGCACATTGAAGCTGCGCGTAATGCAAAAACAGTCGGTTCTAACTTATCTGCAAAAGTAGAACTTTGGGCATCTGAAGAGCTCAAGACTGTACTTGACCGTCTAGGCGATGAACTACGTTTTGTGCTTATCACCTCTCAAGTAATTGTGAATGCATTTGATGCAGCACAAGGCAATGAATCTGACCTTGAAGGTTTACGTGTCAACGTATCTGCTGCTGACGGTGAAAAATGTGCACGTTGCTGGCATGTTCTTCCTGATGTAAATACACATCACGAACACCCAGGTCTTTGTTCTC
The DNA here is from genome assembly GCF_013420285.1 of Acinetobacter sp. YH01019. NCBI lineage: Bacteria > Pseudomonadati > Pseudomonadota > Gammaproteobacteria > Moraxellales > Moraxellaceae > Acinetobacter > Acinetobacter sp. YH01019. The sequence continues at coordinate 2,227 of NZ_VOYM01000088.1, read as the reverse complement.
GTTGTATTATTAACCTTCCTACAGGTCAAGGCGAAGAGAGAAAATATGCCTAATCCACAAGAAAAAAAGGGCTTATTCCAATTCTACCCACACAATTTGGTGTGGGTGGGTTTATCCATTGTTGCGATTATTCTCGACCAATGGACCAAATGGATTGCAAGTACGCATCTGAATTATGCAGACCCTGTACCTGTAACGCCCTTTTTAAATTGGACATTACTGCATAACTATGGCGCAGCCTTTAGTTTCTTGTCCGATGCCGGTGGATGGCAACGTTATTTCTTTACCTCACTAGCAGGTATTGTGTCTGTGATCTTTGTATTTTGGCTCATGCGTATGCCAAAAACCGTGAAAGTGTTACCGATTGCGATTGCCCTAATTTTAGGTGGTGCAATTGGTAATTTGATTGACCGTGTAAGCCTAGGCTACGTGGTTGATTTCATTCACGTGTACTACAACAATAGTCACTTCCCTGCTTTTAATATTGCAGATAGTGCCATTACCCTTGGCACCATCTTGCTTCTTATCGATACGTTTTTCTTAGAAAAACACCGAATTCAACGTGCGGAAGCGCAAAATGACTGATTTTATTAATCCAAACGAGGAAACTCGTATTGAAGATGGCTCTAAAGTCGATCTTCATTTTTCTGTCGCAATTGAAAATGGCGTAGAAATTGACAATACTCGCAGCCGCGAAGCACCTGTAAGCCTCGTTATGGGCGATGGCAGCTTACTTCCAGGTTTTGAAAAAGCATTGTTTGGTTTACGTGCTGGTGACCGTCGTACGGTTAGCCTGCCACCAGAAGATGCTTTTGGCCCATGGAATGCTGAAAATGTACAAAAGTTTGATACCGTAAAATTTGATCCAGCACCTGTGGTGGGCCATATGATCGAATTTGAAGACAAAGCCAAACAAAGCTTATTTGGCGTGATTAAAACAGTCGGTGAAGACTTTACTGAAGTTGATTTTAACCACCCATTGGCGGGTAAAAATATTACTTTTGAAGTAGAAATCTTCAAAGTGACACCTGCGGGTCAACAAGGCATCAAAATTATTTAATCGATTCAGTTCGATGACTCTAAAAGCGCCCAAGGGCGCTTTTTTTATATACTGAATGCTATTCGATACACATTGATTATAGTTATTTAGCTGAATTCAGATTAATTTAATAAAAATGGAACATTTCATGAAACTTTATATTATTGTCGGCAGTGTCCGTGAGGGGCGTACAGCACTGAAAATTGCAAAATGGTTGCACTCAGAAATTGAAAACTATGACTTTAGTACTGTTCAAACTGAAATTGTTGATTTAAAAGAGTGGGATCTTCCAATTTTCGCGGGTGCAAATCCACCCTTAACCGGTATTTATGACCAGCCCAAACAACAAGCTTGGGCAGACAAAATCGCTCAGGGTGACGCCTTTATTTTCATTAGTCCTGAATATAACCACGGTTATAGCCCCGCCCTCAAAAATGCACTCGATTACTTAGGTAAAGAATGGGCAGGAAAACCTGCAGCTTATGTCAGCTATGGTGGTACCAACGGTTCACGTTCTATTGATCAAATACGTCAAGTGGCAACACAGTTGGGCTTAATTGATAGCAATGCGGTCGTTGAAATTCGTGATATTTTTGCCCGTAACCGTACTGAACAATTTGAACCGAATGAATTTGATAATAAGGCAGTAAAAGCAGCCTTTGATAAGCTTGTACAGTACGTCAGTGCTTAATTAAATATTGAACAATCTTGTACGCTCAGACTTACAAAGTATTCGGCTGTTTGCGGCTATTCAGTCAAATAGATTCAATTTATATTGAAGACATACAGAGACAGGACGTCACTGAATATAAAACAACAATGATAAGACAAAAAAGCAGGACGCTTACGGTAGGACAGGAGTTATACCGCTAGAAAGAATCCGAAAAAGCCTCGACAGGATGTTGGGGCTTTTTTCGTTTCAGCCTGATCCAAATACAATTTGAACCGCAAAAGCCACCGCCATACTGAAGGGCAATGGCTCGTGTTTTAGAAGATGATTCTATTCAATTATTTTTTAGAACTTTCAACAATCAAACGTGTCACCAAATATAAGCGTGGCAGAGACTGTAAATTAAATTGTGTAATTGCCTGAATTTGCTATGTTCATATTCACAACGGAGTCAGGCAACATGATGAACGAACAAAAACTAAAAGACCTTGCAGCAGAATTTGCTAAAGGAATCAAAA
>NZ_VOYM01000087.1:0-10536 GCF_013420285.1 Acinetobacter sp. YH01019 | reverse complement strand
TTTTTTTACTTTCCATTGATCACTGATTAAACCAAAAAGTTCAATTTGTTTTGAAAAAGCGAGTCGACGGGAATCTTGTCCTCTAGTTCTATTCTTAAGTTCAAACTCAAACGAATAGCTAGATATAAAATTATCCATTATCCAATAAAGCAACTCTTCAAAATCCTTAGTTGTTTTTTCAAAAAAAACTTCTCCTCTTTCTTCAGAAATATACCAATATTTATTTTCATGGATTAATACATATGGAGCTCCATCATTCTGAACTGCGGGCCAAACTCTTTTTTTTTCCAGCCCAATTTTTTCACAAATTTGATCAACCTTACGTTGAATTTCTAAAAATGTAAGCATTATTCTTTGATTCTCCAAATGTTCTTAATATCTATTTAACATAAAATCTCTTATACGAAATCCAGATTCAAGACATAAAAAAGCCCGACATCCTGTCGGGCTTTTTTATATCGGGGTGCTCGTCTTACTGATCTCGTGCTGCCCATTCCTTGCGCTATTTTCTTATTCTTGTTTTCTGGAAACATCCAGTTCCCTTATGTATTCATCATAGGGCTAATGCCTTGGATTACCAATGCGCAAAAACCTTAAATCTATGTAAGTTTTAGCTTACAAAGTTGGCCTATTTTATCCCAAGAGTTGTCCGCAGAAATTGGGGATTACTTCTGAACTGTGACCCTTGAGAAATCAAGAAAAAACGCAAAAATGAATATTTTTTGATCAATTTTATTGGCAAGAAGTATCAAAATTGTTCAAAAAGAGACCGACTTGTTTCCAAGTCGGTTTTTTGTGGTTTTTCAGGGGGATGAAAAATTTTTAACCATATGAAAAACAAAGATATTTTAAAAAGCATTTCGTATAAGCTCTATTATGTTAAATAATTAAGGATAAAAGCTTTATTACTAAATAGAACAGTTGCTTAAAGCAGTATAGAGTTAAGTTTGCATTTTAATATCAAGTTGTCTTTCAGCACCGATAATCACCATACGAATCCCATTTTCAAAAATGTCATCCGCATTCATATTTTGTAAGGTATTCACTCCTTGGAGCATGAGTGGATATATAGTTGGATCGGCTTCGAATGGTGGGTCTGATCTTATTTCTTCTTGCTGCTCCTCAAGGACCCACCCAACAATAAACCTTCCTAATGTCATAAGTAATGCAACTGCTTCAACAGGAGAAAACCCAGCATGAGATAACAGCGCAACTTGGGCCTCAATCGTGTTGAAATGTCCTTGACTGGGGCTAGTTCTTGCATGTAGACGAGCACCATCACGGTAAGCTAGTAGTGCTCGACGAAAGCTTACAGAATTAGCGAGCAACCAATCTTGCCATGTCATCCCATCGATGGGTAAAGAAACTAAATGGTGTTCATTTATAATGGTTTCCGCCATTGCTTCCATTAACAAGGATTTATTCTTGAAATGCCAATATAGAGTTGGAGATTTAATACCCAATCGTTGAGCTAGCTTGCGTGTGGTTATTGAATCTATGCCTTCTTCATTCAACATATCCAATGCGGTACGCAGGACTATTTCACGTGTCAGACGTTGAGGTGCAATATCTTTTTTACCCATAAATCTATCACTGATAGGGAGTGTGTGAGAGAATATTAATTCTATCATTGCTAGAGAAGGCATTTGTGAAGAAATCATTGAGCGTGATTTTAATCACTATATTTCTGGATGCTGTTGGGATTGGTTTAATTATGCCGATCTTGCCTGAATTATTACGGTCATTGGCTGGAGCTGAAGCAGGCGGTGTTCACTATGGTGCTTTATTAGCTGTGTATGCTCTGATGCAGTTCATTTTTGCACCTATCCTTGGAGCGTTGAGTGACCGATTTGGACGTCGACCTGTATTAATTATTTCAATTGCTGTTGCAACGGCTGATTATCTCCTAATGGCTGCTGCTCCTTCTCTATTGTGGCTATATATTGGTCGTATTTTTGCGGGAATTACAGGTGCCAACATGGCTGTTGCAACAGCTTATGTTTCAGATATTACTCCAGCCCATGAGCGTGCAAAAAGGTTTGGTCTCCTTGGAGCTGTCTTTGGTATTGGGTTTATAGCGGGTCCGGTAATAGGTGGAGTTTTGGGTGAATGGAACTTACATGCACCGTTCTTTGCTGCTGCTTTTATGAATGGGATTAATTTAATAATGACAGCAGTCTTATTAAAAGAATCAAAACACAGCAATAAAATGACTGAGAAGGTTCAGGAGCAATCAATATTAAAGAAATTATCCTATTTGATCACTCAACCTAATATGGCTCCATTGCTTGGTATCTTTTTAATTATCACATTGGTTTCACAAGTCCCCGCAACTTTATGGGTTATCTATGGGCAGGATCGTTATGGCTGGAGTATATTTATTGCAGGTGTTTCCCTTGCTAGTTATGGAATATGCCATTCTATTGCACAGGCTTTTGCTATCGCCCCTATGGTAAAGAGGTTTGGAGAGAAAAATACGTTGTTATGTGGAATAGCTTGCGATGCAATTGGTTTACTTCTTTTATCTATTGCTGTTGAAGAATGGGTGCCTTTTGCGTTGTTACCATTGTTTGCCCTTGGTGGAGTAGCCGTTCCTGCTTTGCAAGCAATGATGTCCAGAGGTATTAGTGATGAAAGACAAGGTGAATTACAAGGGCTATTAAGCAGTTTTAATAGTCTGGGGGCTATAATTGGTCCTGTATTAGTTACTAGCCTCTATTTTATGACTCAGGCATCAGCTCCTGGAATGGTATGGGCATTAGCTGCAATACTTTATGTAATCACCCTACCCTTATTGCTTAAGTATCGCCTGAATAAATATTCTGGAGTTCCATAAAATATTTAATTTATTGGTTTAAAAACTAATGGATTCTATAGTTTATCTAAAATTAACATAATACACGTTATACGAAATGCGTTATAATTATCTTTATAAATCAATGCTGTAGTTTCTAGTTGATAGCCCATCTTCCCCAAGGTGGGCTTTTTTTATGATTTTTCACGTTCCACGCTTATTATTTAATCAAAGTTTCACGACTTTGTTCATATTAGTTAAACAATCGTGGTTAATCATAGGGTCTAAAAAAACGGCTCCAAAAGCCCCTTTTTTCCGGTTCCTGTTCAATGTGCTCCGGTACTGGAATCCGCTTATTTTCCGTCTGCTCTGGAGTAGTCAATCCGTCATGTTTAGCTTCTGCTGTGTCCGGTTCGGGATCTGTTTTGGCTATGCTGGGTTGCACCGGTTCTTGATCGGTAAACGTAGTCATATTAGGTTTTGGGGCTTCTAATAGACGTTGCATCGTTTCAATTTGGTTTTGATAAAAAGATTCCCTATCTTTGGCATCATCAAGCTGATTTTTTAGCATGTCTATTTGTTGTCTAAGCAGTAAAACTTCTGCCGAATTTGGACTGTCTATTTTTACAGGTTCTTTTACATCCTGTTTTTTAACTGGTTCCCCAAAAACGCGTATGGCTTCTGCTAGATCAATCTTATTCTCAGAATTTTTACTTAAAATTCCTTTCTTTATATTGTTGTAAATTGTTTGTCTATTGATGTTGTACAGCTTGGAAAGTTCAAGAACTGTAAGGGTTTTCATGCTGTAAACCTATGCCTAAACTTGTCAAAATTGGTTGTCTATTAGACTGTCTAATAGACAAATGATCAAGTCTATAATTTAGGCAGCTTTAAACCCGACTTTTTGAAGGTAAGGATGTAACTCTTCAAATTTAGTGGGGTCTTGAAGCATGTCAGCGATACGTAAAGCAAATTGCTGATAGCTCTCAGTACCTTCTGAATATCGTCCCATCTCTGGTAGTTCGGAAAGTTTATTAGCAAACAAATGGCGTTGTTTATCGGTCATTTTTGAGAAGATATCTAATGTATTAGGATCTCGCCTAGGTTCTACAGACTGATTGGCTAATTTTTTTTGTTTAAAGTTAAAAGAGAAACCAGAGATTGATCGCCCCTTTTTATGTTGCTGATAAGTTACTTTAATATCTGTTTTTTCATTAATGTCATTAATAGCAAGATCAAGAACTCTTTTTTTAAAATCGCTCATTAATTTGTATTGATTTTCTTCGATTCCCAACTGTGCACGAAAGTCTTCTAAATTAATAATAGGAGTTTTTCCTGTGCTTTTCCATTGAATCAATAATTCGTAGAGTCTACTTGAATACACACTTTTTAATTGCGCTGTTTGGCTCAAAAGATATTGGGTAAAGAATTCTTTTACCCCATTAATACGGCTAATGCCTTGAACAACGGCAGGCGTGAAAACAATTTCTATGGCACCTTCATTGTCCAAATATTTAACTTGAGAAATCCAACGACTTTTTACAAGTTTTCCATCTTCATCAAAGAAACTAAACCTACGATTAAATAGGGTCTCTTCTGCTTCTTTCATTCTTATATAAGCATTTTGTCGAGTAGTACCAAATACATCGGCATAACGTAATGCATCTATTCTTAGAGGCATATCTGTAGTCAATCCCGTACCTGTGTCTCTTGCATCAACAATAGCCAATTGAACAATATGAAATTCTGCTAAGGAAAGTACTTGAAATGCTTGATTCAAACGATTTGTTTTAACTACAAGATCTTTTTTCATGTGGTAATTAAACGTCTTTATATGAGTTATTAATAGCTTTGAAAGACATATTAATTAAAATCATTTAAAAGACAAGCATAAATTAGTCTTTAAATGACAACTAAACGTCTTTATATGGGTAACTAAACGTCTTTATATGGGTAACTAAACGTCTTTATATGGGTAACTAAACGTCTTTATATCTCTATTGAAACCATTGGAATATAAGACTTATAGCAAGGCTAAAAGCATTTAAAAACATTAAAAATAATTAAAAGCCTTGGGAACGAAAAATTGCCCTATGTTTTCGCTACGCTCAAACTCTATTGAATCTCGCTTACGCTCGATTCGAGGGGCAATTTTTTACATCATCTCGTTGTGACTTTAATAAAAGCAAAAGCAACTATGAATTCGCTTCGCTCATAAGTTTTTTTTTCGCTGCGCTCGATCTAGGCTTAAAAATTTGCACGATAGCTAGGGTTTTATGAAATCAAATGCCAAAAAAGCTGTTTTTCAGAGGTTGAGGCGCAAATTTTCATTGTGTCACTCGTAGACACTCGTTAAATATGGCTTTTAAATGCGAAAAAATGGGGGTTTTAGCCACTTTAGCTGTTTTTCTAATGATACCTACGTGGAATAAATAAAAGTGCTTTAAATGGCAAAATATAGAGATTTAGGAACTCACCTCGTTTAATTGCTTTGCCGCAACCGAGGGAGTCATATCTCACTATCGTAGAGTTCACGTTGTTTACGAATAGAACATGAGTAGGCAAATACTCAGTCATCATCACAATACGCCGTTTTTTATACTAAAAAATGGTAAAAACTCACAGAATGTCTGCTCACATCAGTTTTTCTAAACCGCAAATATTCAATTAGTTAGAATTGAAACTATGAAAAAAATCATGCAGTACACAAGACTATGCTGCCGTATTTTCTTTTCTTTCATTAACTTTTGCTTAGTCCTGACTTAGATAGGGAGACCAATCCCGACCTATCAGAACAAACAATGGCGACCAAACCATTTTTAGCTATGTTTCGCTTTTTTAGATAACAACATAAAACCGACTCGGATTTTCGACAACACTACTCCCTTTACCACCCGTAGCAGCCACGCCACTGGTGAGTTTGCAATGTTTAAATACAGCATCGACTTCATTATTTTCATAACTTATACGACCTACTCATCCTCTCTCCCTCTCCATGCCTTGCCGTGACAACTCAATGTCTAACAGCATGGAGATTCCCAAAGTTATTTTTAACGATCTTAGCAATTGAACGCCAATGCTCTTTTGTCTGTCAGTGCTTCCATTTTCCCCACCACGCGGTTCCTTGGATTTGGTGGATATGACTTTGAGACAAAATCTGAGCGTATGGCTCTTAATCTACACGTGTCTCCGGTTTATGCTTCCGGATGTATACTGTTTAAGCTATCCGTTGACCCACTTTGCTTGAGATGATCTCACTCAGTGGTGCCGCTGCTTCCAGATTTCTCCTCAGCTAGCCTGTAACATTGCTGTTACCTCAAACGCCATCAGTTGTGCCAATGAGCTGCGCTTCCCTCTTAGAGTGCATTTGCCGCAACACATTGCCGTTATTAGCGACCCTTAACATCCTGTCAGAGTCTCACGGTAATCGTTAAAACAGGGTTTCAATACAAAAAAATTGTATCTAGTCAGGCTATATCTAACCTCACGACCACTTCACAATCATTCGATTGTTTATAGGCTCCCGTGTCCTTGTCGCCCAACCCCGTTTACAACGGATTGGATCGAAAAGGAGTATTACAACTCCCTAGCGCCCATCAGATCGTACCGAACGGGATTTCTCCAGTAGTACGCTCAATCGGTCAACTCAAAATGGCTAGTTCTGAATTGTGCGCTATCTAAAAAAACATGGCTTTAAGCAGGCTGTTGCCTGCTCAAAATCGCTAAAACGAAAATGGTCAGGCAGTTGGTCAGACTGCTTTAAGTCAATGAATATTGCGACTATAAACCAAGCAAAATTAGATGTAAATTCCGTCACCTAGGAACCACTTAATTGCACGATGACAAATTGTGTCAATTAAGTCCGACCAATGCCTTTGGCATTGGTAAAAAATCAAAATCGTTGAAAGCCTTATAAAATATAGTTTTTACTTAAAATAAATATTGCTTGATTACATAGGACTTTTTAGAATATTGCTTGATGACAATTTAACAAATATTGCTTGGTGACAATAAAATGATTCATTACAGCCCGAACAGTCGTTATACAGCGCAAAAAATTGTAGATAAAGTTGCAAACGGTGCGTATTTCTATAGTCACTTTACTATTGAATCTGATAACACGATGTTTGCAGATAAAATCCAAAAACTCATAAAAAAACTCAGCCAAAAATATTCTTTAGATTTAAGCCCACGACAAAGGACTTATCGTTTAAATAAAAAAAATGAGCCTATTGCGGATTTAATTATTCAAAAGCGTTATGACCAAGATATATGGGAATTTTGGCTGTTTGTGACAACTCCAAAAAGCAATGAATACAACACTCTTAAAAGCGAGGGGCAATTAAAGAAAGTAGTCAAACAGCGAATATCAGAAGTTGAAACAACGTGGAATCGAGAAGAAGAACAAGAACAAATTTCATTGATTCAGACATATTTTAATGACCATGAAAAATTCAAATTTGTTTTACAAAAGCCCTTTTTAAAAGTTGCGTTTGGAAATGGGAAAAATGTTGAACTGGTGCGCCTTTCACACTCAAAAAAGAAATCAAAGAATTATCCTGATACGGAGAAAAGTGCAAAAAACTATACATGGACTTGGCGATTTGATGAGCCTAGCGTGCAGCTGATTAAAAAAAGCTATGTTGAAATTATAAATACACTTATTTCAAATAATGACAAAAGCGTTGGCATGTCTAAGTTGCAGTCATTTTATGATGATCTGAAATTTTACGGAGTCTTCAAAGGGAATCGGCACCAGATCGGACGATTGTTTGTTGATGCGGTCAGTTATCACTTTAAAAAAACAGGGAAAAACTTTAGAAAAATGGATTACTACATTCCTTTGGAGCTAAATTATCTGCCCCGAATTAAGAATTATGCAGATGATTTTATTCAGTATGTTTTCTTAAGAAGGATTTATGAGAGTGTTCAAATCAATTTGAATAAAGACGATGTAAATCAAGACACTTACAACGAACTATTTAACAAATATTTAGTTTAATAACAGAGGTTTATATGAATGTTATAACTCAAAAAAACACTGAAAGATTTAAAAAACTTCCTCATGTATTTAAATCTAAATTTTTATTTTTTTTTCTAGGTTTTTGGCTAATGGTCACAGTTTTTCACTATGTCGATGTTATTCCCAGTAATGATTATTCAATAATTTCAAAGGCCTTGTTATTACTTGCTTTAGTCACTTATTTTTTTGAAAAAAGATAAGGAAACATGTCCAAGATCTTCAAACTATCAATGCAGGATTGTTAAAACTGGGTCAATAAAACCATGGATCATTAGTTATTGATTGCGGAATGTGAATAATCAATAAAAAGCCGTTTCAGTGCGCTGTTTACTGGAACGGATTTAGTTAAGATATTGATGCTTATAGGAAAAAATCAGGTATTTCGTATAACGTGTATTATGTTAATTTTTAGTTAATATAAAATTTAGATAGCTTCTGCAACTAATTTTAAAGCTGATTTAATTTTTTGCTTATTCTCATACATTTTTTTGTCAGCTTGTTCTGCTGCAAAATATAGCCCACTACTGGGATGCCTCCTACAAGGCAAGACATCTGGCTTAATTGATGAAACGCCCTAAATATTTCTAGAATATTCTCTTAAAATCTCATACACCCTAATTTTATCTTCATATATAGTTTTCTCTATCACTTCATTGATTTCTTCATTCGTCCACTTTTGAGACTTAGCCCTACAAATGAATATTGATTGCAAAACAAATTTGTGCTCACCTTTTCTCAGATAGAGATTCTTTACTTTTTTTTCCATAAGAAACAATTAAATAGCTTACTCCTTCTAAATTCTATACCAATTAGAAAAAATTTACTGTTAATTAAAACTTAACAAAACCTGAACTTGTAAAATAATCTAAATATCAATTACTTAATTCTCAGAAAAATATTATTATTATTGTGTTATTAATGTTTAATATTTGTGGTTTGTATGTTTTGGATTCTTATAGCAGTTCTAGTTTTGATTAGTACACTATTAATTATTTCTATATTAAAGGAATATCTTAAAAGTCCTTTCAGATAAATGACTCAATTTTAATCTATTTAACATAATGGCGATTATACGAAGTACACTTGTATATTAATTGAAATATCAGTAAGTTATTAAAATCAGAAAAATCCAAAAACCAAAGAAAAGCCGATTTTGAAACAAGTCGGCTTTTTTATGAGCAGTTTTGATATATTCCGCCAATAAAAATTGGCTAAATTTTGCAAAATTTACAATTTTGTATTAACATTTTTATATTAACAAAAAGCGATGCAACTATGGAAATTGAGTTTTCATGGGATGAGCATAAAGCAGAAATAAACCTTAAAAAGCATGGTGTAGCTTTTGAAGATGCGACATTGGTTTTTTACGATGCTCATGCCTTATATAAACAGGATCGCTTTGAAAATGGTGAATATCGTTGGCAAGCGATAGGTATGGTACATGGGCAAGCTGTTTTATTGGTGGCCCACACAGTACAAGACCATAATGGGATGGATCATATCCGCATTATTTCGGCACGACAGGCAGAGAAAAAAGAGAGGAAACAGTATGAGCAAAACCGTTACTTACAAAATGGATTTGAATAATCCTCCTGTTTTGTCTGAAGAACAAAAGGCAAGACTTGAAGCCCTGGCTAAACGCCCAGACAGTGAAATAGACTTTTCGGACATTCCTGAACTTGATGAAAGTTTCTGGAAAAATGCAGTACAGAACCCTTTTTACAAGCCTACTAAACAAGTGACTACGGTTCGTATTGATGCAGATGTAATGCAATGGCTAAAGGCCCAAGGTAAAGGCTATCAGACAAGAATGAATAAGATTCTGCGTGATGCCATGCTGAATGAACTAAAAAATCATCCATAAAAAATGGGAGCTATAGGCTCCCATTTTTAGTTTCGTATAAGGTGTATTATGTTAATTTTAGGGAAAATAAATAATTATTAGCTTAAGGCCCACTACCCAATCCTGTAATTAGCCAATCAGATTGAGGAGATTTTTTCACAAGAGTAATAAATAAAATATAGTCACCTACTGGACTGCCAGCATCATCTATATGCACGACTTTAACTTTTACCATCACTGAAATAATTTTATAAAATTCTTGATAATACTCAGGTCTACTTTCCGCTGAATCATCATTAATTCTTATTATTTCTAAAATTTTTGAGTCTTTGAAAGAAAGAAATCTTTCAGGACTTTTTAAGTCTTCATATAATTGCGCATCAGGCCAAACATATTTGATTGCTGATTTTCGATCATGTTTAGCAAGTGAATTTAAGAAAAGTATCGTTGTCTGTTTTGCCATTTCATTGTCATAATTCAATTTCTGTTTATATGAATTAAAGATCAGAATTAAACATAGACCTACAAGCAAAATTCCTACTTTTATAATTTTTGGGCGATTTACCATTCTTTTTGAAAACCCTTTCTAACTGCTAATGTTTAACCTTATCAATAAAGTCAGGCACTTATTTAACATAATGGCTGTTATGCGAAATTCCATAGATATTTTAATTCTCTTGAAAATAAATATTTATAAATCAAACATCTCTAAAAGGAGCTGTTTCCAATACTTTTTTTATCTCATTTTCTTTTTTTACTTTCCATTGATCACTGATTAAACCAAAAAGTTCAATTTGTTTTGAAAAAGCGAGTCGACGGGAATCTTGTCCTCTAGTTCTATTCTTAAGTTCAAACTCAAACGAATAGCTAGATATA
>NZ_VOYM01000086.1:0-10930 GCF_013420285.1 Acinetobacter sp. YH01019 | reverse complement strand
ACTCATAAGTGCTCGGTTATATGCGGGCCAATTGGTTGTGCGGTAGATTTTGTGTGCAGGCTTCTTCATTTGAAAATTATATCGCTGAAAAAGCCTTTACAGATAGGTTTGTGCAACAAAGCCGTTTTTATTTAATTGGCGGATTCAAGCGGCAAGTGCAACAGTATAAAAACCAGCCATAACTTCACTCGGTGTATACCAACCTAGTGTTTTTCTAGGACGATGGTTGAGTGCAAATTCTATCTGCTCTATTTGTTCGTTTGACACGTCATCAAACGATGATGATTTTGGCAGATATTGACGGATTAAACCATTCGTATTTTCATTTCTAGCTCGCTGAATAGACTTGTAAGGATCAGCAAAATACGTCTCTATGCCAACATCAGTAATTCTTTTGTGTTCGGAAAATTCTTTGCCATTATCAAATGTTACACTATAAGCATGGCTCATTTGTAAACGATCTAATGCACAAGTAATCGTTTGAGAGGATGCTCTCGTTGGCCCTAAATGAACAATATGTACATACAGGCTCTTTCGATCAACGAGAGTCAATAAAGCACCTTTATGATGTCTACCAATCACCGTGTCACCTTCGAAATCTCCTAAACGTTGTCGTTGATCAATGACCTGGTCTCGGCAGTGAATACTTGTTTTATCAATGATTTGACCCCTACGATCCGTGTTTTTGTAACCGCGTTTTCGATATTTCTTCTGATGCCTTAAGTGTAGATGAAGTTTACCGCCTTTTGATTTATCTTGATAAATGTACTGGTAAATCCACTCATGTGAAGGTACATCCAGCCAACCGCGTTGTGTTAAAGCACCTGAAATTTGTTCTGGTGACCAGTCCAAACCAATCAAATAATCAATATAAGCGAAGGCAAATGCTGTCATTGATGATGAAGGACGATACCGTCTTTGACTTGCAAATTTAGCTGCCTGTTGAGCTCTATATCCACGTTGCCCAGTATTTCTTTTTAATTCACGGTAGATGGTTGATCGTGAACGTCCTAACTCCCGAGCAAGGGAGGCGATTGAACTTTTACTTTTCAAAGTAGCATAAATTTCGTATCTTTCATCTTGAGAGAGTTGGGTGTATTTCTTCATTGTGTGCTTTCCAATTGCGAGTTGAAAAAGTCTAATGATTCTATGAATACACCTAACTTTTTCAACTGACTACAAATGTGTTGCACTTGGGATTTGAATCTGCGATTTATTAAATTTAATCCGATAAATTCTGTTGGTTTTCATGCGCATATGCTGTTGGATATTCAACACTTGCTTATTTAAAATCAGCAAATAATTCAATTTTTATATCTTTTTTAATGCAATAGATTTAGCTTCGCTTTTACCATCCTTTAATAATGTTCCGACATAAAAAAAGCCTACTCACGTAGGCTTTTTTTGGCTCAAGCTTATTTCCCCATTTTGGTCGCCAAGGCTGTCAATTTTTGATAACCCGTTGGCAATAAACGTTGAATTAAATCAATCGCTTTCGCATCATTACCAATCAGTAAACGACGCTTGTCTTTTTGTACAGCTTCTATAATTTGACGCGCTGCTTCTTCTGGTGGGCAACGTAGGAATTTATTAAATGATTGCGCAGATTTTTGTGGATTCATACCCAAACTTTTCAGGCTATCATTCATTTTAGCTGCATTGGCAATATTGGTACGAATACCACCCGGATGTACGCACAGTGCGCTGACACCACAGTTTTCGATATCTAATTCTTGACGTAGTGATTCCGTAAAACCACGTACCGCAAATTTGGTTGCGTTATACGCTGACTGAGTAGGTTGCGCAGTTAAACCAAATAGACTCGAAATATTGATGATATGACCTTCGCCGCTTTGTTTAATATACGGTAGGAACTCTTTGGTGCCATAGACCACACCCCAGAAATTAATATTCACAATCCATTCAAGTTCGTCGTAACTTGCACCTTCAACAGTTGTACCTAAAGCCACACCTGCATTGTTAAAAATCATGTTCACCGAGCCATGGTCTTGCACAGTTTTGGCTGCCCAAGCTTTCATTGCCGCAAGATCTGAAACGTCGAGCTTTTGAGTGGTTACACGAACATTATGTGCTTTGACCAACTCAACCGTCGCTGCAAGCCCTTGTTCATTCACATCACTCAGTGATAAATGACAACCCTGTTTCGCTAATAATACTGCTAACTGTTGACCAATACCTGAACCTGCACCTGTAATGGCAGCCACTTTATTTTTGAAGTTTTTCATTGTGATTCCTTATTCCTTTATGCTACCCATTGCGCCACTACTGTGGTTAAAAACGCGAATATGCGCAGTTCATCTACTTAATATAGTTTTGACAATTTATATTGTCAATATCTTCTCAGGACGTGCTATGCTGTCAAAATAGCCAAGACTTAAACATAGGTTTGAGCTTGAATTATTGATAAAATACAAGCAAATTTAGCTTCTATTCAGCGTATATTTTCCATGACAGATTCTACCCAACATACAGAACAACAACAGGCAAAAAATGTGAAGGAACGTCAGTTTAAAGGACTTTCGCTGAGTGAGCGCAAACAAGCGCGTCGTGAAAAGCTCATCGAAGCTGGCATTGAAGCCTACGGTACGCATGGCTTTTTTTCAGTTACTGTTAAAGATATTTGTCTAGAAGCAAAACTGACAGAACGTTATTTCTATGAATCCTTTAAGAAAAGTGAACAACTGTTCCAAACTATTTTCTTAAAACTGATCGACGAGTTACAGCAAAACGTGATGCAAGCCATTATGCAGGCATCAACGGATTCAAAAAAAATGATTGAAGCGGGTTTAACAGCGCTATTGATGACCTTAAAGAATAATCCACGTATGGCACGCATTATTTATATTGATGCCATGTTAGTTCAAGAACTGCATAACCAGGCCACCATACATGAAACCATGTCGCGTTTTGACCGTATGATTCATGCCTTTGTCATGCTAATGATGCCGAATATCAATAAATCAGAACGTGAAATCTCGATGATTGCTACAGGTCTCAATGGTTATGTGACCCAAATTGCAATTCGTTGGGTCATGAGCGGATATAAGCAGCCGATGGAAGAAGTCTTATCATCATGCAGCGCGGTATTCTTAGCTTTGCTCGATACGTTTTCTGAGCCGTAGTCACTGAATAAAAGCGCAGTAAAAAAATAAGCCTCCGAGATATGAGCGATTATTTACAATATTTTTTTAATGACAGAAAGATGATGCAAAGCCTATCTAGCTGAATCTTTCAGCATTTAATTTGTCACAATTTCTTTCTAAAGCGGAATGAAAGATTCTTTTTGCAATGATACTGTCATAATTAATCTTTGTAATAAGCCTGTCATAAATATAAAACGGTCCACCGTTTACATGAAATAGGGTATTGCGCTGTGAAAGATGACTATATTTTAATCGTCGACGACGAACTCCCGATTCGGGAAATGATCCATACTTCGCTCGATATGGCGGGTTTTCAATGCCAGCAAGCGGAAGATGCCAAACAAGCGCACCAAATGATTGTGGATCAGCGCCCTGCATTGGTGTTACTGGACTGGATGATGCCTGGTGGTGTCAGCGGTGTTGACCTCTGCCGTCGCCTAAAGCGTGATGAAAATCTATCTGAAATTCCTGTCATTATGTTGACTGCACGTGGCGAAGAAGACCATAAAGTCCAAGGTCTTGACGCAGGTGCAGACGATTACATGACCAAGCCATTTTCTACCCGCGAATTGGTTTCCCGTATTAAAGCAGTTCTACGACGCTCAAATGCACTGGGCGGTGAAAAAACCATTGATGCAAATGGTTTGATCCTAGATCCGGTGAGTCAGCGTGTGAGCTTTGGCAATACCATTTTAGAAATGGGGCCAACGGAATACCGCTTATTGGCTTTCTTCATGACCCATCCTGAACGTGCCTACACTCGTGCGCAATTACTTGATCAAGTCTGGGGCGGAAACGTGTATATTGAAGACCGCACCATTGACGTTCATATTCGTCGTCTACGTAAAGTCTTAGAACCTTTTAACGCAGACCGTTATGTCCAAACGGTTCGTGGCACTGGTTATCGTTTCTCTACACGTGCCGATGCAGTATTAGGTTAGTTTTTTAGGTCATTCATTATTTATGTACGAACCATATCCGGTCCCCGAAATTGCCAGTGAACACAAAAAGTTTCGTTATAGCAGTTTATGGACTTTTGCCAAACAGGATTTAAGATTACTGGCTTTTTTCCTGCTGATTGCCGCACTAATCGGCTTTGGTATCGGATATTTATGGGTCTGCATTTTAACCGCATTTGGGGTGTTTTTTGCCCTGCAATTGCGTTCTTTATATTTGGTCAATGATTGGATTTCCAACCGCCCCTACGATGTACCGCCCAATTTAGACGGTATTTGGGGCGCTTTATTGTTCAATGTTTACCGTGCACAGCGCCAAGAACGTATTGTTCAAGCTGAAATGGTCGGTTTGATTGATCGTGCTCAGTCTTCATTGGTCGCTTTGGCTGAAGCTGTGGTGTTAATTGATGAACTACATCAAATTGAGTGGTGGAACCCTGCCGCGGAAAAATTACTCGGCATTCAGCAACTCGATCATGGCCGTAATATTTTGAGTATTTTGCGTCAACCAAGTTTTATCGAATATTTCACCAATATTGACCTCGCACCAGATGGTTTGAAAATGAAATCATCCGTGTTGGAAGATCACTATGTGCAAGTGAAATTGACACGCTTTGGTCGAGAAAGCTGTTTATTGGTGGCCTATGACGTTACCCGTATGCATAACCTCGAACAAATGCGCAAAGACTTTGTCGATAATATTTCACATGAGCTGCGCACCCCCCTTACCGTACTCAGTGGTTATATAGAGACTTTTACCGACCAAGAAGACTTAAATCCACGCTGGAAACGTGCATTTGATCAAATGCAGTCACAAACTCGGCGTATGAATGCATTGGTGAATGATTTATTGCTGTTATCGCGTTTAGAAAATGATAAAAAAGTAGCGAAAAATCAAATCATTGAAATGCCAAGTTTAATGAACCAATTATATGACGATGCACATGCCTATAACGTGGATTATGGACACACGCTGAACTTAGAAATAGACAGCCATTGCGACTTGATTGGTTCAGATGTCGAACTGGCTAGTGCTTTTAGCAACTTGGTGACCAACGCCATCAAGTACACTCCCAAAGGTGGCACGGTGACTATCGGTTGGCATGATGATGGAACGCACGGTTATTTCACCGTAGAAGATACCGGTATTGGTATTGATCCTAAACATTTGCCACGACTGACAGAACGTTTTTATCGTGTCGATAGCGCGCGTAGTCGTCAAACAGGTGGCACCGGTTTAGGGCTGGCCATCGTCAAACATGTACTGATGCAACATCAAGCATATTTAGAAATTGAATCGAAAGAAAATCGTGGTTCATTATTTAAAGTGGTATTTCCGAAAGAGCGTCTTTATCACGTCAGCTAAAATCCAAGTCTCATTATTTCAGTATGGTTAGCTAATGCGTTGCTCCGACTCGATTTGATGTTCACGTTGTTTCGCTTGACGGTAAGCATCACGCTGCTGCATGCGTTGCAAAAATGCTTGAATCTGCGGATATTCACCTTTACTACGTGTGAGTAACGCTTCCAACGGAAATGTCATTTGAATATCTGCAAAGCTAAATGGCCCTGCGAAAAATTCATTCTCGGCCAAATGCTGCTCGATAAAATAAATTTGATCTTTTAAACGCGGGCGAATAAAGCCGCGCTTGACCCCATCGCACACGCGACTGGCAATAGGTTTGATGACCCAAGGTACATGCTGTGGCACATTGGTCATCACCAATTGCATGACCAATAAAGGCATAAGGGAACCTTCTGCATAATGCATCCAATATCGGTATTGCAGTCGAGATTGCTGCGTTTTCGGTGTAAAGTAACCGTGACGATCATAGTTCTCTTGTAAATATTCCAAGATCGCAGCCGACTCCGCCAATACCAAGCCATCATCAACCAAAATGGGAGATTTTCCCAAAGGATGAATGCTTTTTAATTCAACTGGCGCAGAAAAGTTCGGCAAGCGCTTATACAGCTTGACTTGATAATCTAAGCCTAACTCTTGCATGGCCCATAAAATACGAAAGGAACGTGACTTTTCTAAATGATGTAATACCCGCATGGGTTCATCTCCTGCTGTATTCAAATCGAATTTTTTGTTATCTGGCAGTCATACTTTTTATCGTTGGCTTTTTACCAACATGTACAGGTTTTTATTCGCTTAATTGATGCCTAAACATATAAAAAACTTTTATTTTTACATACATTATATGAGTCCTGTTTTAATGTCTAGACTGCGTAATAGGGTCTTGGTGACAGGCGTTTTTTCACAAATTGCCAAGACTTTTTGCTGAAGCTCGTCACTTAAAGGGGTTTGAAAATTCAACCGACGATCAATCCATTCTACGCCTTCTTTATTGGCACAAAAATCTGCCTCAACGCTAAACTCACCCAATTCAATTGCCTTGTGCTGTGCATACATGCGTAGCGTAATCATGGTACAGGAAATTAAAGCCGAACAAAGCAAATCATAAGGTGCCAAACCCAAATCACCACCACCAAAAGATACTGGCTTATCGGTAATTAATTGATGCTGCCCACTCTGAATTTCACCCGACCACGGTGCACTCAATGTTTGTACTTTAGCCGTTGCAACAATACCCATATCGTGTTCCTTATTGTTTTCGATTCAATTATTGGACAACAGCACCCAAAGGTAAATTAAGTGCTGGAGCCATAGTTTTGATGCTTAAATTAATTTGAGCAAATGTCGTTAACGTGAGGCACGCATTTTTTCAGGGAATGCTGGCGCTTCCAAACGTGGACCTTCATAGTCAGGGATTGAACCAAATCGTTCATCGTGATTAATCCATTGCTCTCGTGCGGTATTGAGCTCTTCTTGGGTGCGTCCAACAAAGTTCCACCACAGTAAAATCGGCGACTCGAAAGGCTCACCACCCAGTAGTAAGATGCGACTCCCTGCATGTATATCAACTTTTACTTGGCTTAAACCTGGCTCTAAAATCACCATGTTGTCATCATTGAGCTCATGACCATTAATTGTCGCTGTGCCCTCAAGTGCCATAAAACCATATTCGTACTTTGGATTCAGTGCGAGCTGTGTCGTGGTGCTTTCATTGGCCTGAAGGTCAACCCCTAAAAGTTCCGTATGTACCTGTACAGGCGATTTGGTTGTAAGAAACTCACCTACCAGTACTGTAAATTCAATGCCATCCTGACTCACTACGGGTAGTTCTGGATAGTGGTCAAACTGGGGAGCCATATTAATTTTATCGTCTGGCAACGCAATCCAAAGCTGTGCCGCATGCATTTGAGTTTCTGTATCCGGTGCCACTTCTGTATGTGAAATACCGTATCCAGCCGTCATCAAATTAACTTGTTTCGGACGTATTAATTGCTGTGTACCCAAGCTATCGGTATGCATCATTGTGCCATCAATCATCCACGTAAACGTCTGCAAACCAATATGGGGATGTGGGCCTACATCTAAGCCATCACCTTGCGGAAAATGTACGGGACCAGCATGATCCAAGAAACACCATGCACCAATCATGCGTTTATAACGACTTGGTAAAGCACGTTTAATCACTGTACCTTGCCCAATTTCGGCACTACGCAATGGAAATTCTTGAATAAATTGGTTGACATATTTTTCGCAATCGTCCGAGTGAGATAATTCGGTGTAATTGGCATTAGTCATATGGATACCCTTAATAATCTGGCTAAACCATCGTAAGCATGGTTTTAGCTCGGAAGTTTTTTACATTATATCTGTATTTTTTTAAGCGAATTTGTCCCCCATTAATACGCTGAATCACAGCAATAGGACAATAGTTTTTTTGTTGCTTGATATGACGTCAAATACATATCAAAAGAAAATCTTCCTAATAGTCGCTACAAGAAAAATGCAGCTTGAAATCACGTGAATTGCAAAGTTGTGTAATGATTATTTTATTTAAAGTACATGATTTAAAACTAAAAAATTAATTAAATCATTGTCATATTGATGTTTATTATTTAAACAAAATACGTTAAATTATAAAAGTTACATAAAATAATATTAGTAACCACTCTCAAATGGTGTACCTGCTGCATGATCAACGAGTATAAAAAAGAATCTCGACTACTGATTCAAAAAGCACTTGAGCAATCCTTTATCAGTGTTCCTGCCCAATTCCGCCAAGAGTTTTTTCGCTACCAGCAAGCCCAACTATTTAAATTTTTTCTACAAGTCAATCTGGTCGCTCAATTGGCCTATTTCTCCTACATTTTTGCTGATTGGTTCATGCTGCCAGATATAGGCTTTATTGCATTTTTAGTCAAAGGTTCTTACACCTTATGCATGACCTTGATTACCTTTGCCATTTATAAATACAGTAAAAGTAATTTGGTCTTTGATTTGATGCTGCCCGCTTCTATTGTGGGAGCAACTGCTATTTGGTTTTGGCTGGTGAATTTATCCCAAAGCCCCGATGTACCTATTTATTTATATGCATCTTTGGTTTTTATTGTTTTAGCCAATTTATGTATTCAAATTCGTTTTAAAGCTGCGGTCATTATTTCAATGCTGATCAGCTTGATTATGTACATTGGCGTCTATTTTGCAGTGTCTAAAGACTTACATCAGCTACAAATCTTTGCGCTGATTTATAACCCAGTCTTGATGTTCAGCTTATATATCAGCTGGAATTCGACCCAGAAATCACGTATTGTGTTTTTACATAATAAGTTAGATCAGTTAAACCGCGAAGCACTCGACATCATGGCACATACGGATGTGTTGACTGGGCTCAATAACCGCCGTCAATTTATGCAATTGGCCAATTACCACATTCATAGCCAAAATAAATTACAGCACCCTACCGCCTTGCTTATTTTTGATGTAGATCGGTTTAAAACTATTAATGATCAATTTGGGCATTTTGTCGGTGATTTTGTCTTACAGCAAATTGCAGATACCTGCCGTCACGTGTTACGTAGCCAAGATATTCTTGCCCGTTTTGGAGGTGAAGAATTTATTATTCTTTTACCCAATACCAACCTGCATCAAACGATAGAAATCGCAGAAAGACTTCGTAAGTCAATTGAAAATTCTGGTGTGAAACTTGAAACGCAGCAAGAACTTAAGTTTACCGTATCGATTGGAATCGCAGAGTTTAATGCCAAAAATCGCGATTTACATCACGTCATACAACTTGCAGATAAGGCACTTTATCAAGCAAAAAACATGGGACGCAATTCAATATCAACTTATAAAACAGCATCTTAATAAACAATTTGTAACACTATAAATCTCTGTTTTTTATCAACAAGTCTAAAAATACCCAATTTCAGGTAGATCAATTTTTAACCATTTTATCCATACTACGGCTAAGCCCAATCTGATTGGAGAAGGATCATGTCTGTAGATGTACGAATGAGTTCCCGGACTGATTCGTCTGTGCAGGGAAAAAATAAAAATCAGACACATATGCTGAAATTATCGGAATGTGACCTAGCAAATCGTGCTGTGATTGAAGACGCACTTGCTGATCCCTATGCACGTATCCCTTTACAGTTTAGAGCGTATTTTCTAAAGCATCAGTATGCGCATCAGTTGCCCTACTTACGTCAGGTCAACTACATTGCCCAGATTACTTTCCTGCTGTATTTTTTTGCCGATATTTTTATTATTCCAGACATGATGTTTTGGTCAGGCTTATCTCGTGTAGCCATGATCATTGTCGCGCTCATTGTGAGCTTTTATTTATTTAAATATAAAAAAGACATTCGCATGTTAGACATGATTTTACCTGTGGGTACGGTCTGTTGTACGGCTATTTGGATTGGTCTACTACTCTTTTCAAATAGTCCTTTTGTTACTTCTTATATTTATGGCGCGGCTATTTTTATCTTGGTTGCCAACGTCTGCGTACAAACTCAGTTTAAGCCAGCGCTGTATTGTTCTGCACTCATCACGACCTTTGTTTATGTGGCAGTGACCCAACTTTTGGCTTGGCAACAGGCCCTGATCTTTGTCATTGTCTCTATTCCAGTATGGATGATTAGTATTCACATGAGTTGGAATAATACTTTGAATGCGCGTCGTCATTTTTTACGCACATTATTAGACGACTGGAATATGCATACGTTGAAAAACTTAGCGCATACCGATGAATTGACTCAACTCTATAACCGTCGCCAGTTTGTACAAATGGCAGAGCACCGTATTCATGAGTGGCCGACCCCAGCCAGCACCTGTTTATTGATGTTTGATGTCGATCATTTTAAGAAAATAAATGATAGCTATGGTCATGATGTTGGCGATCAAGTCTTAAAATTAATTGCTGAAACAACACGTAAAGAAATGCGTCATAAAGATGTTCTTGCCCGCTTTGGTGGTGAAGAATTTATTGCATTGTTGTCGGAAACACAAATTCAGGATGCCATGATCATTGCTGAGCGTATTCGCTTGAGTATTCAGCATCAGTTTTTGCATGACCGCGCCGATCACCGTATTCAATTTACCGTATCTATTGGGGTATCACAGTTAAAGTCACATACGCAAAATTTATCTGAATTAATTAAACAAGCGGATATTGCGCTATACCGTGCTAAAGAAAATGGACGTAACCGTGTCGAACGTTATGACCCAACAATGAAGCCCGAACGTAAAACCACAAGGGCATGGAAGTCGTTTACACATAAAACCAGTGGTGATGCAAAACTTGAAAATCAAAATGATCCGTAAGCGTCCGCTGAACACACCTTATGAATTCATCCTATAAGCCTTAATTTAGTCCCCACTTAAAAACAAGTGGGGACTAAAATTTATGACTACAAATCACCAGACATCCATCGCATCTCTTGCGA
>NZ_VOYM01000085.1:0-11269 GCF_013420285.1 Acinetobacter sp. YH01019 | reverse complement strand
GATGCCATTTTTCTTTATACTGTCACTGAGGCAGGTTGGACATTTGATTTCTAGAGTTATTTGCATTTCTCTATTTTATCAAAATTCAACCTGCTTTTTTTTAGCATACTTTTTGATACACCACCAACTTTTTAAATTTAGATAAAACCCTAATACATATGGACATCCATATATTCACATGTAAACATATATGTAAATCCATATATAAAGTTAGACATGGAACAGACTGAATTTTTCAAATTACTTGCCGATGAAACTCGACTAAATATCGTCATGTTATTGGCATGTAAAGGTGAACTCTGCGTATGTGAACTCACCGAATCACTTCAATTAAGCCAACCCAAAATTTCACGCCATCTAGCGCTACTACGCTCATCTGGTGTTTTGAGTGATCAACGCAAAGGTCAATGGGTCTATTACTCCATTCACCCTGCACTGCCTACTTGGTGTACACAAATACTTGATGTCATGCGTCACCAAGAACGATTTAAAGATCTCGATTTAAACTCTCCGAAAGGCACTACCACATTGTGTGAAACGCTATGAATTTTTTATTTCTATGTACTGGCAATAGCTGCCGCAGCATTTTATCCGAAGTACTGTTTAACAAGCGTGCACCTGAAGGTTTCCGTGCCTATAGCGCAGGCAGTAAACCTTCAGGACAAGTCCACCCGTTTACCTTGGAAACCCTACACAACCTCAATCTACCGACTAAGGGTTTGTCGAGTAAATCCATCGCAGCATGTGAACAATACCAACCTGATGTGGTGATTACTGTTTGTGGATCTGCTGCGCAAGAAGCCTGTCCTATTTTTCTTGGCTCAGCCATTAAAGCACATTGGGGACTTGAAGATCCTTCACATTTAGATGCGACTGAAGCGGTCAAACTTGAGGCATTCTTAGAGACTGTCGCACACATTAATCGTCGCCTTGATGCTTTATTTCAACTGGATTTTTCAGCGCTATCCAATGAAGAACTGCGTTTAAAGATTGAGAAAATTTCAGAGATTCAATAATAATGACTGCTAAAAAACTGTCATTTCTCGACCGAAACCTCACGCTGTGGATTTTTATTGCGATGGGCTTAGGCATTGGAATTGGTATCTATTTTCCAAGTGCTTCTACAGGCTTAAATCAACTTACTGTAGGCAATGTCAACATCGCCATTGCGATTGGTTTAATTCTGATGATGTATCCACCTTTAGCCAAAGTGGATTACCAAACACTACCTGAAGTTTTTAAGGATAAACGTACTTTAACTTTGTCATTACTACAAAATTGGGTCATTGCGCCTTGTTTAATGTTTATTTTGGCAATCGTATTTTTACAGCATTATCCAGAATACATGACCGGCTTGATCTTAATTGGTTTAGCTCGGTGTATTGCGATGGTACTGGTGTGGAATGATCTGGCATGTGGTGACAATCAATATGTTGCGGCCTTGGTTGCATTTAATAGCATTTTCCAAATCCTCTTTTTCAGTAGCTATGCTTGGTTTTTCTTAAGCTATCTTCCACCATTTTTTGGTGTTGAAGCACAAGTTATACAAGTGAGTTTTTGGACCATTACACAAGCTGTTCTGATTTATCTCGGCATCCCATTTTTGCTCGGCTTTCTTACACGATATTTCCTCGTTAAACAAAAAGGAAATACCTGGTATCAAGAAAAATTTATAGCAAAAATTAACCCTTTAAGCCTGATCGCCCTACTGTTTACCATTGTCGTGATGTTTAGTTTAAAAGGCGCTGACGTAGTAAGTTTGCCAATGGATGTACTGCGTATAGCCATACCGCTGACGATTTACTTCGTTGCAATGTTCTTTATGAGCTTTTTTATGAGCAAATATATGGGCAATAACTACGCAAAAACGACTGCCATTTCATTTACCGCTGCGGGGAATAATTTTGAACTGGCTTTAGCTGTTGCGATTGCGACTTTTGGTATAGCCTCACCTGTTGCATTTACCACCATTATCGGCCCTTTGGTCGAAGTTCCAGTCCTGATTGCTTTGGTCAGTGTATCGCTTTGGCTTAAACGAAAACTGTATTCGGAGTCTTAATATGGAATTACCAAATATTAATATCGACTTATTGAAGACACCTCAATTTACGCAGATTCAAGCACAAGAACTGGCGCATCCACCACGTATATTATTGCTCTATGGGTCTAACCGTGAGCGTTCGTTTAGCCGCTTAGCTGTAATGGAAGCGGGTCGAATCTTAGAATATTTTGGTGCTGATGTACGGATTTTTCACCCTAAAGGCCTTCCTTTACCTGAAGATGCTGAGATTACTCACCCTAAAGTTCAAGAATTACATGAATTATTAGCGTGGTCAGAAGGCATGGTATGGTGTTCACCAGAACGTCATGGTGCCATGAGCTCCATTTTGAAAGCACAAATTGATTGGATACCACTTGCGGCTGGCGCTATTCGTGCCACGCAAGGCAAAACACTGGCACTTATGCAAGTTTGCGGTGGTTCGCAGTCCTTCAACGCCGTCAATCAAATGCGAATTTTGGGTCGATGGATGCGGATGATTACAATTCCAAATCAATCTTCAGTCGCGAAAGCTTTTACTGAGTTTGACGAACAAGACCGAATGCAACCGTCTTCTTACTACAGCCGCATTGTAGATGTAATGGAAGAACTCTATAAATTTACGCTGATGACTCGCGGTCAATCCGCTTACCTCATAGACCGCTATTCGGAACGTGTAGAAAGCGCTGAAGAACTCTCTAAACGTGTTAATCAGAGAAATTTATAAATAAAAAAAATCCCGCTCGAAAGCGGGATTTTTTTTATGTATGGAAACAATTATAGTATTAGTAAATCGACATATGATTGCGATGGATCATTTCAAGTGATCGGGCTTCCCCTAAAACTTGATGAACTTTATCTGAGGCCAAGCCTTTAACGATTTCTGCCGAACGTGAACTGAAGTTTACACGGCCAACAGCTACACGATGTCCTGCAATATCAACACATTCCACTACATCACCACGTTCAAAATGCCCTTCGACATCTTTCACACCAACAGGCAATAAACTACGGTGATTATCACGTATTGCCTTTACAGCACCATCATCAATCACCAAACGTCCAGCTGTTTGTAAATGTGCAGCTAACCATTGCTGATGTGCAGTCACACGGTCATTATCGGTAATAAATAATGTACCGAGTAATTCACCTGCCATTACACGTGACAGCACATTATCACTATCACCGCTCGCAATCACGGTTGGACAACCTGACTTAGCAGCCAAACGTGCTGCACGAACTTTGGTTAACATGCCACCACGGCCAAATTTACCGCCGCCGCCAGCCATATCAAATAAAGTTTCATCCATTGCACGCACCGTATGAAACAGTTTGGCATCTGGATTTGAGCGTGGGTCTGAGTCAAACATGCCTTCTTGGTCAGTTAAAATCACCAATAAGTCTGCATGTACCTGACCCGCCACCATAGCTGCCAAAGTATCGTTATCACCAAAGCGAATTTCATCTGTCGAAACAGTGTCATTCTCATTGATGACTGGAATGACACGCCAGTCGATCAAGTGTTGCAACGCATCACATGAGTTCAAATAACGACGACGGTCAGCCAAATCGTCATGGGTTAATAAAACTTGAGCTGTACGAATAGAACGTTGTTCTAAAACGCTTGACCAAGTATGTATTAAACCCATTTGTCCAATGGCTGCGCAAGCCTGAAGACTGGGTAGATCTGTGGGTCGGCTGTCCAGATTCATTCGAACCATACCTTCAGCCACAGCACCGGAAGACACAAGAATGATCTCATGTCCTGCATTGTGTAGTTCTGCAATTTGTCCCGCCCAATGCGAGATTGCATCCAGATCTAAACCTTTTCCGTTTGCTGTGAGTAAAGATGATCCGATTTTAACAACGATTCTTTTACAACCCTTAAGCTGACGCTGCCCATCTACCACTTCTATCATCTTGTCCTCAGACTTTTTTACTTTGACTCTAAAATCAACAATTAACGTACGTAGTACGATTCTGCTTCATCTTCACCATCATCATCTTCATCGTCAAATTCACCTTGACCAGAAAGACGCTGTTGACGACGCAATTCGCGATATGCTTCTTTAGCTGCAATGGTTTGTTCACGTGTTTCAGCTTCAAGTTGATCACGGAATGCTTTCATTTCTGCAGCATACTCAGGATCTTCAACTTCACGTTCACGCTGTTCTTCAATTTGATCCATCAGGTAATAAACAACGTCTTTTGTACCTTCAAACGTTAAACCTGAAGTTTTGAATACTGGACCGTTCCACTCTAACTCTTCAAGAATGTGATCACACCATTCATCACGCGTTTCAGCAGCCAATTGGTCAACTTTGTTAAGCACTAAAACAATTGGTAATTTTGAAAGTGTTGGGGAGAATTTTTTCAACTCTTCCAAAATCGCTTTAGCATTATAAGCAGGGTCTGAACCATCAATCGGTTGAACATCGACGATGTGCAATAAAATACGTGTACGCGCCAAATGTTTCAGGAAGCGAATACCGAGGCCTGCACCTTCTGCTGCACCTTCAATTAGACCTGGGATATCGGCCATAACAAATGAACGGTGACTGTCTGCATCAACCACGCCTAGGTTTGGCACCATTGTGGTAAATGGATAATCTGCAACTTTTGGTTTTGCTGCTGAAACTGCACGGATAAATGTTGATTTACCTGCATTTGGCATGCCTAACAGACCCACGTCTGCTAGTACTTTTAATTCAAGACGAATTTCACGGTATTCACCTTTTGTGCCGTGTGTACATTTACGTGGAGAACGGTTGGTTGAAGATTTGAAGTGAGTATTACCCAAACCACCTTCACCGCCTGCTGCCACTAACACACGCTGACCGTCAGCCACTAAGTCGCCGATGATATCGCCAGATTCTGTATCTACAATTGTTGTGCCCACTGGAACGAGCAATACGGTATCTTCACCGCCACGGCCTGAGCAGTTCGCACCGCGGCCATTTTTAGCACGTTCTGCACGGAATTTACGTGTATAACGATAATCTACAAGGGTACTTGTGTCGTTGTCGGCTTGTACAAATACATTACCGCCACGCCCACCATCACCACCATCTGGACCACCAAATGGTACGAATTTTTCACGGCGAAAACTGGCTACGCCATTGCCACCGTCGCCAGCCTCTACGGTAATGACTGCTTCATCAACAAAGCGCATGTTTGCCAATCCTCTAAAAACTTTAAAACCGCTTATTCTGCCATATTTTAAAGAATTTCTCGAACAATATTATTCAGCAATACTATAAATTTCATTCATCTTCTTGCTGGTGCAAATTTTTAGCAACATCCACACCTTTTTTGAAAATGTAGGTTTTATGAATAACACAGTGCAGATTAAATAAAGAAGGATTTATTCAAATAACGAAATGTTATTTGCGTGCA
Organism: Acinetobacter sp. YH01019; assembly: GCF_013420285.1. Classification (NCBI taxonomy): domain Bacteria; kingdom Pseudomonadati; phylum Pseudomonadota; class Gammaproteobacteria; order Moraxellales; family Moraxellaceae; genus Acinetobacter; species Acinetobacter sp. YH01019. Next base: position 5,835 of record NZ_VOYM01000085.1, on the reverse strand, counting down.
TTTTCTTTGGCTTCAATAATTTCAGGTAATGTTCTTTCAACCCAAGCAATGAGATGCATTAATTTTTCAGCTGCTTGCGAACCCATAAGTGTCAATTGATATTCCACTTTGGGTGGAACGACCGGATAAACTGTACGTAAGATGAAACCATCCTGCTCTAACATTTTTAAGGTTTGCGCCAACATCTTCTCGCTCACGCCTTCAATGCGCTGTTTTAACTCGCTAAAACGATGCACCCCTTCAGTTAAACAACGCAGTACTAATACAGACCATTTATTGGTCAGATGTTCAAGAATTTCACGTGAAGGACACTCCGTGGATAAAACTTGACCAAGCAATTTACTTGTAGCATAGGTATTCATTAATTCTTTCCTTCAAGTCACTAACTTACTTTTTGGTACGTACTTACATTTAGTAAGTTAACAGATTAAGATTCAACCATCAAGTTCAATTATTCATCAAACAGAGGGTTTGAAAATGAAAATCGCAATTACAGGTTCTACAGGACAACTCGGTCAACTCGTTATTCAATTTTTACTTAAAGAGACTGCTGCACAAAATATTGTTGCGCTAGTACGTGATGAAGCTAAAGCTGTATCATTCAAGCAACAAGGTATTGAAGTGCGTCATTTTAATTATGATGCGCCAGAAACTTTAGTTCCTGCCTTACAAGGCATAGACAAGTTACTTTTGATTTCTGCTAATGAAATTGGCCGCCGTACGCCACAGCATAAAGCTGTCATTGATGCTGCTGTAGCAGCAAACGTCCCATATATTGCTTATACAAGCCTTTTACGTGCAGATACTTCACCACTAGGTTTATCAGAAGAACATCGTGAAACTGAAAGTCTTATTAAAGCCAGTGGTCTAAACTATACCTTCTTACGTAACAACTGGTATGTCGAAAACTATCTTGCTGCCGTTGCACATGTTGCCGAAACGGGTGTGCTCTATGGTGCTGCACAAAATGGACGCATTAGTGCCGCGACCCGCGCTGACTATGCAGAAGCTGCTGCAAAAGTTTTAAATAGCACAGGTCATGAGCAAAAGACTTATGAATTGGCTAGCTCAAGTAGTTTCACTTTGGCAGATCTTGCTGAAGCAATTCAATCTGAATCAGGCAATACAGTACAGTATCAAAACTTAGCACCTGAAGACTATCGCCAAGGCCTGTTACAAGCCGGTCTGCCAGCAGGCCTGGTTGACGTAATTGTTGATGCCGATGTTCATACTGTGAAGGGTGCTATGTACAGTGATCGCCAAGATTTAGAGCAATTATTGGGACATCCGCCTACATTCCTTCAAGCTGCTGTAAAAACGGCTTTGAACAAATAAAATTGTCATATTGAAATAAAAAGCCCGATTCCATGATCGGGCTTTTTTAAATTGAACAAATGATTTTTATGGATGCAGATTCTTTAAAGGTAAATCCATAGCCATTTTTAAATTGGCTTTGGTATTTCGTTCCGAGTTATACATCGTAGCGTTAAAGCTCGCGATTTTACGCATAGTCATTGGGTCATTTAGATTAAGCTGTGGAGCAAACTGATGTACCACATGTAAATTTACGCTTTCATTAAACTCAAAAAAAACAGGCCCATTAAAATTAATTCGAATCGGAATGTTATAAGTTCGTTTTAAGTGAAATGAGACATCCAGTTTTATTGGTATATCCATTTTTAGCGGAAACTTCGGCACAAGTTTATTTTTAATAACTAAATCTGTGGTCGCCTCTAATGGCATTGTCTGATTAATTTGAATATTGGTCAGATAATCAATATTCACCGAAATAGGAACATCAACACTAAATTGTAAATCCGCTAAATATTTACCTTTTAGCGGGAGCTGCAGCTTACGATCTAAAGCGATTTTGGTATCCAAAGTACCAATCGATTGTGTTTGTAAATAATTCCCTACCGAAATTTTAGTCGGTAACGAATGAGAGAGCTGAATATCCGCGTTATCGGCCTGCACTTGCATAGATGCATGTATATTTAAATATAGCCAAAATGAAACGGCGACCAATACAACCACAGCAAAAAAACTCAACAGCAAACGCTTTGTCGTTTGAAATATCCACATAGGCTATTCCTGCTTAGACTGCGCAGCAGCTTTCTGTTCACGGTTTAAACGCATGGTTTTCAACGGAATGACCAACTCACCTTTTTGAATTTTTACTGGCAGCGTGTTTTGTACATCAACGGTTGCCTTAAGCGCTGTCTTAATCGGGACATTTAACTTCCCTTCAATGGGGATATTGGTTTTTAAATTGGCATTTAAAGGAATGTGTAGATTTTCCTTCAGTACAGTTTTGACCGGTGCATCGAATTTTAAATGTACTTTTTGCTCAAGTGGAACATCTATGTTGACTGGAATATCTAACTGAATCGGAATATCACCTTTCAATGGCAAAGTGATGTTTTGTCCCATAACTTTGACTTTTACTTGGGTGTCTACTGGCAAATTTTGATTGACTTTTAACGTCTCGCGTACAGGAATTGTGGTTTTAATCGGGACTTGATTATCAAAATAGACACGTGGTGTCAGAGTTTGCGTCAACGGAATATTCAAATTTTCATGAATTGGTATTTCGGCATTTACCCGCCCAGTCACATCAACATCTAAGGCGTCATGAATCTTCACTTCAGCTTGTAAAGGTTCTTGTAGATCAATATTAACGTTCTGATTTTCGAGCGGAATGTAAATATTAAAATGTTTAAACACCCAAATGGCGATGAACACACCGATGAGTGCAGCAAACACTATAAATGCCAATCCACTGAGCATGTGTTTCACTTGCAAACTAAAGTCCTTTTTACTTTTATTGTTTTACAGCTCTATCTTTACTGAATAATACGATTGGGTTTGCAATTTTTTGTATTTAATTCTTTAATAATTTCATAAACTTAAAACTTGAACATTTTAGTCAGCTTTCTCATTATAAATGACTACAACTCATCTAACAGTGGCAGAAAAAGCAAGAACTTTTGATGCTTTTAATCAATCCATTCGTCGTCTATGCCTTAAGTTTTTACCCCCCTGCTCTTTAGATAAAAAAAAGAGCCTCAAATGAGGCCCTTTTTTACAGCGTGAACTAATTAAGCATTAGTTTCAGCAGGAACTTTTGGATAGCTTACGCCGCCCATTTGTTCAGCAATACGCAATACTTGGCAGCTATAACCTACTTCGTTATCATACCAAACATAAGCAGTTAAACGATTGCCTGAAGTGATTGTTGCTTGCGCATCAAATACACCTGCAGTGCGTGAACCGATAAAGTCAGATGATACAACTTCAGTCGAGTTTGTATAACCAATTTGACCTTGAAGGTTAGAGTTGATCGAAATTTGGCGAATATATTCATTCACTTCTTCACGATCAACGTCTTGACCCAATGTTAGGTTCAAAATAGCAAGTGATACGTTTGGTGTAGGTACACGTACAGAGTTACCTGTCAATTTACCTTGAAGCGCTGGAAGTGCTTTAGCAACCGCTTTAGCAGCACCAGTTTCAGTAATTACCATGTTTAGAGTCGCAGCACGACCACGACGATCCGCTTTATGGTAGTTATCGATTAAGTTTTGGTCGTTTGTGAACGAGTGAACTGTTTCAACGTGACCATTGATCACTGTGTATTTATCGTTTAACACTTTAAGTGTTGGAGTGATCGCGTTTGTTGTACAGCTTGCAGCAGAGATGATTGTATCTTCATCAAGGATATCTGCTTGGTTTACGCCGTAAACAACGTTCTTCATATCACCTTTACCAGGTGCAGTAAGAATTACACGTGCAGCGCCTGGGCATTTAAGGTGTTGAGCAAGACCTTCTGAATCACGCCATTTACCTGTGTTATCAATAACAAGTGCATTGTTAATACCGTAAGCAGTGTAATCAACTTCAGATGGGTTAGAAGCGTAAATTACTTTAATGAAGTTACCGTTTGCAATGATTGCTTCGTTTTCTTCATCTACAGAAATCGTACCTGCGAATGGACCATGAATAGAGTCACGGCGTAACAAAGACGCACGTTTTTCTAAATCGCCATCAGAAGATTTACGTACAACGATAGCTTTAAGGTTAAGACCACGGCCTAAACCTGATTGACCAATCATTAAACGTGCAAGGATACGACCGATACGACCGAAACCGTAAAGAACAACGTCTTTGTGTTCTACAGCAGCAGCGCTACCTTGTAAGGATTTAACAGCGTCTGCAACCAATGCATCGATATCGCCGCCTTGTGCTTTGTAAGCTTCTGCAAGTTTACCAAGATCAATTTCAGCAGTTCCAATGTTTTCAACTTTAGATAAAGCTTCAAGAATTGGGAAAGTGTTTACAACAGAAAGTTCAACGTCTAATACGCGAGTACGACGGTGTGCTTTTAGAATTTGGATAACAGAACGGTTAATTAAAGAGCGACCGTACACTGTTGCTACGATGTTTTTTTCACGATATAACTGACCCACTAGGGCAATCATACGTTCCGCAAGTTCTTCACGGTTTTTCCAGCGACCTTGGTGCTCTGCATGTAGGGCAACGATAGTGTCTTTGCTCACAGATACGTCCTCTAATTAATTGTAAATCTAGGCTAAATTTCAAAACCCCATAATTGTAATGGAATTCGTGAAATTAATGAATCCAAAAGCACTGCTCTGCTCGGCTATTTTCTTATATATTCACTATAAATTTTTAAAATAGTTGTAATTATTTTCATGATTTTATGACTGAAAGTTTAAAAACTGGTTTTTTGATGTTTTTTGTCACAAATTTCTAAATGTAGCTTTATCAGACAACACACCTATATTTTATAAACAACTTCCTGCCACAATCGAATAAATTCAAGCCATAGTCCGAACTTTAAAACGGTTATTTTGATCCAAAGCACGTCATTTTATAGATTCATTTTTATTGTCTACATCGACTGACTCTCTAAATTGTTCAATATCAAATTCGAAGTAACTATTTGGCAGTTGAATTATATGTGGTAGAGCACTTAATCCATTGTCACCCGCACAACAAACGTAGTGACGCATATGATGAATGGATCGAGTAGATGATTCATATCTTAAATTTTCAAAATTAAGTGCGATGCACTGCTGCGCATGATCACGAATCATCTGCACAGCATGCATAAAAATTTTGCGTTTTAACTGTTGTTCCGCTTTTGCTCGTTCCAAGTCGTTTGACTCATATTCCCCCATTTGGGTTCGTCGACGAGACAACGTGACATGTGTCCCAGAGTGTGGACTGAAATCTTCCTGTGTCACTTTAATTTGTTCATGTTCTACAAGTTGTGCTGTAAGCATAGTTTTCAACTGAGTTAGCAGCTGCAGACTCATTTCATGATGATCTTCCCAACTATCTTCATTATGCGGAGCAAAGATAAATGCGCGCCTTTTTTCAAGTAATTGCTTGAAGCCCTGCATTTTATCTGCAAATTTGGCGAATTCATTATCATTGACCAATTCAGACTGTATGCGCAACATCTCAATGCTCATCAAGAGTGGCGCAAGTATTTGCATCATTCTAAAATAAATAAAGTCAAAATGATTTGAGTCATCAACTTCATATTTCAATAATCGATGGAGTGGGCTTAAAATTTTTAATGTGAATATTTCTTCAAATCGCTTAATAGCTAACGCAATGTTCTTGGTTGAATCAAGCTGCAATATCGTAAGTAATTTATCATCACTAATCTGTTGAAATTGAGAGGTGGATCAGGAAATTTGAACAACACTTATAAGTGATATTTTGCTCCCCAAATGATGTTATAAACATCAATATATGGAGTATTTTATGACACGTAGACCAAGAAGAAATCATTCAAATGACTTT